>CAZLGY010000236.1:0-1549 GCA_964559165.1 uncultured Chryseobacterium sp. | reverse complement strand
CGGCAGCAGCACCATGCTCGTGTACAGCACGGGCCATGGCGTCAACGGCTTCACGCTCGACCCCAGCATCGGCACCTTCTGCCTGAGCCATCCGGACATGAAGACACCGGCGGAAGGCAAGATCTACTCCATCAATGAAGGCAACTGGTACGAGTTCAGCGACGGTGTGCGCAAGTACATCGATGCGTGCAAGGAGAAGAAGATGAGCGCGCGCTACATCGGCAGCCTGGTGGCCGACTTCCACCGCAACCTGCTGAAGGGTGGCATCTACCTGTACCCCGGCACCACCAAGGCCCCGAAGGGCAAACTGCGCCTGCTGTACGAGGCCAACCCGCTCGCCTTCATCGTGGAGCAGGCCGGCGGCATGGCCACCGACGGCAACACGCGCATCCTGGACCTGCCCGCTCTACATCGGCAGCAGGAACATGGTGGAGGCGGCGATGAAGGCGTGAGCGAACGCTAACTTTGCAACCCTCCCGAACCCGATGCCCGGAATCACCGGCACCGGGCTTCGGGCTTTTCAGTGTCCATGACCACGCTCCCCGTCCGCAGCCTCCCCGACCTCCTATCCCTCTATCGCTCCGACGCACGGGTGGCGCGCGCGGCCGATGGCCTGCGTGAGAAGTCCTCCCGCGTACAGATCGCCGGCACCATCGGTTCGGCGCAAGCGTTCATCGCCAACGCCGTGATCGAGCAGCGCGGCGGCGTGCACGTGTTCGTGCTAACCGATCGCGAGGAGGCCGCGTACTTCATGAACGACCTGGAGGCGTTGCGCAGCAGCGCGCGTAGCGTCGACCCACCGGTTCGACCGACTGGTGACCGCAAGCATGACGACCTGTTCTTCTACCCCGCACCATCCCGTTCAGCCTATGACCCCGAAGGTCATCATGACGGGGAGCGCGTGACCAGGACGGAGGTTCTGGAGGCGTTGATGAAGGTGAATGCAGGCATAAATGGGGAGAAGGGTGAGAAAGTGAGCACCCCTCTCTCACCACTTTCTCCACCTTCACCCTTCTCACCACTCCTCATCGTCACCTACCCCGAAGCACTGGTCCCGCTGGTGATGGGCAAGGAGGAAATGGCGAAGAACACGCTCACCGTGAAGCGCCACGAGGAGCTGCCCATCGACACGCTGCAGGAATGGCTGGAGGAGACCGGCTTCACCCGCGTGGAGTTCGTCTACGAGCCTGGTCAGTACAGCATCCGCGGCGGCATCGTGGACGTGTTCAGCTATGGCAGCGACAAGCCCTACCGCATCGAGCTCTATGGCGACAGTGTGGAGAGCGTGCGCCGCTTCGATCCGCAGGACCAATTGACCGTGGAACGGCTGGCTGAAGCCGTGATCGTACCGGACCTGCAGGATGAGGATACTGCACGCCAGCAGACCTTCTTCGCGCAATTGCCGGAGGATACCGTGCTCTGGCTCCGCGACCTGCAGGCCATCGGCGATGCGGCCAAGAAACAGCTGAAGCTCCTCACCGAAGCCTACGAGCGCCTGCCGGACAAGGACAAGCATCCCACCCCCAACGAGCTGCTCGCCACGGACAGT
>CAZLGY010000235.1:0-1556 GCA_964559165.1 uncultured Chryseobacterium sp. | reverse complement strand
GTGCGGCCAGCAGGCGGTCCACGGCGGCCAGTACCAGCAGGCTCGCCGAAAGACCCGCCAGCCAAAGCGCCCAGTCGCCGGTGGAGGGGAGCGCCGTGCTGAACGTCCGCCAGGCATCGCTCACCGGTCCGCTCGTGGCCTCCGAGCCAGCGGATCCCAGCAGACCCCAAAGCAGCACCGCGGCCGTGAGCAGGATGATGCCGATCCACGCGCCGCGCCCCAGGATGGGCTTCACGGGGGTGGGGCGCAGCAGCGGCGTCACCGCCACCCGGGCCATGATGCGGTCCGTGAGGTCCGTGGCCGGTGCGGCATGCCCGGCCGCCTGGAACAGGTGCTGGAGGTCCTCCTTCGGCTCAGGCATGATCCAAGATTAGGCGTTGCGCTTCGGTGCCGTAAGTGGCCTGGATCACGTCCAGCAGTTTCTTGCGGGCGCGGTGCAGGCGCACCTTCACATTCGACGCACCCAGTCCGGTGATGGTTACGATCTCCTCCACGCTCAGCTCCTCCAAGTGGAAAAAGCTGAGGATCGACGCGTCCTCGGGGTCGAGCTGTGCCAGTGCATGGTCCAGCAGTTGCCGCACCTCGGAACGCCGGCTGCTGGTGTCCGGGTCTGCGGCCGGGTGGTGCGGCAGCTCATCCACCGAGCCTTCGTCATCGCGCCTTTTGCGGCCGTGGCTGATGGCCGTGCGGTAGGCGATGCTGTACAGCCAGGTGCTGAACTTGGCGGTGCCCCCGAAGCCGGCGAGGTGCTGGTAGGCCTTCACGAAGCTGTCCTGCGTGGCCTCCTCCGCGTCCTGTGCGTTCCGAAGCACGCGGAAGCACACCGTGTACACCATGCGCTGGTAGTGGCGCACGAGCTCCGCATAGGCGCGGCTGTCGCCGGCCAGGATGCGGGGGATGATCGTGCGGGGATCCACGGGGTGTATGGGATGGGACGCTGCGCAAGGGTCTCCCGGTTACAAAGGGAAGTATGCATCCACGCCAGGTCCAAGCCAACTGGTATGGCCGGTCTTGGGCGGCCGGGAGCGCCTTGTCCAAGGTGGATGAGCGGATCGTAACCGGTGTGCGATCGGCTGCGTCAGATGGTCAAAGGAACCTGCCGGGAACACCATCACATCAAGAAACCACCAAGTAAAATGGACATCACAGCCACCATCGCTATCATCATGGTCTTCTCCACCATCTTCGGATTGGCCTATATCTATTTCACCACGCGCCACCGGGAACGGATGAACATGATCGACAAGGGCCTCGCCCCGGGTCTTCACCGCCCCATCGCCGACCACCTGCGCACCTTGAAGAACGGGTTCCTGCTCATCGGCCTCGGCCTGGGCTGCGTGGCAGGCCATCTCTTCCAGCGTTCCGCCATGCCGGCCGGTGATGACAACCCGATGCCCTTCTTCATGGGAATGGCCATCTTCGGCGGGCTGGCCTTGGTCCTGTTCTATGCCTTCTTCGGCCGCAAGCAACAGGGGTGACGAGCGACTGCGGCTGTGCCGGGGCCGATCCGTGATGGGCCGCCCCCGCTGCTTTTCGGGGGAGCATGAAGCCGCATA
>CAZLGY010000234.1:0-1558 GCA_964559165.1 uncultured Chryseobacterium sp. | reverse complement strand
CACCTCGCCGTGGGTCAGGCGATGGTACCCGTCTGCGATCACCTGGGCGATCCCTTTGCGGCGGGCGGCAAGAAACTCCTGGTATTCCATCTGGTCCCAGCCGGTCGGTAATGCATGCCAGTAGGCTTGGTTGGCCTGCTCCTTGGGCGAAAGGCGGCTCCAGTACTTGGGCAGGTAATCCGAGGGTGGCGTGTCCGAGATGGTGATGTTGTCGTTCCATTCCACCAGGGCATAGTTCGCCAGCTGATTGGTCTCCCTCGTGCTGGTGAATCCCAGTTCCGCCAGGTAGCTCTTGGGGAAGAGGTGATGCCGCTCCGCCGCGTTCTTGGTCGACTTGATGGCCGGGTCCAGCACATCGCGGGTCCGTTTCTTTGAGAACAGCGCACGCGCATCGAAGAGGTTCAGCGATGCGAGGTAGGCGAAGAGCAATGGACTTGTGGCGGACGATGTATCCAAGCGATTGGGTAGCGTCACTGCCCAGAAATCCGTGGTCAGTTCCGCCACCATCACCCGTTCCACCCAGGAGAGGAATTCCGCCGCCGTGGTCACATTGCGCAACGCCGCCAGATCCCGCTCCATCAACGTCTCCGGTGAACCACCGGTATACCGGGAGGTGATGGAGGCCATGAAGAACCAGCGCCCTACGATCTGACCCAGCGTGGCTGGCTTCACGTTCAGGTCAATGCGGCCAATGAGGTAAAGGATGTAGGTGTAGTAGACCGTGGTCTGGGAGCTTATCAGGTTGGCCCCTGTGAACCCGCTTTGCTTGAGGATACCTAGGAAGTCGTGCCAGTGCGTCAGGTCCAGCACATGGGCTTGGGCTTCCTGCAACCGGGCGAACTGGGTATCCCGCCGCTCCTGGCTGAACTCCTCCGTCTCCATGTCCTTGCCACGCAGTACCGAGTAAGCGCTCTTGAGCCGGGCTCGGCGGAAAGCCATGCCGACTGCCACGCGTAGCAGCTGATCCGGGGAGGGGTCCACAAAATGGTTGAAGGGGCTCGGTCCCGATTTCGATGGTTCCCGCGCTGCGCGGCAGAAGTCCTCCAGTTCCTTACGGCCATCTTCCCAGAACACGGACATCAGCGTCAGGATGAAGTCCGCTTGGTTGAGCTTCTTGCCTTCGCTGTTGATGCGCACAAAGACATCCGCAACCTGCTCCTCCTCGATGTTGGCCGATAGTTGCAGCGTGGCGAAGGGATAGCTCGTCAAGTTGAAGAGGCGCTGAAGGGATTGCTCGCAGGCTTTCTTCTCCTCCGGGGTGAAGGGCTTATCGTTCTTCTCGCGGTAAGCCTTCAACCGCTCCAGGTAGTCGCCGACAATGCTGTACTGGCTCGCGGTCGGTGCGAAGAGTTCGGAGATGTTAGGCAGGTACTCCGGATCCTTCCGTATGGCCGCATCACAGACCTGGAAACTGCCGTCCGTCGGCCGGAACGCAATCTCGATGTGCTCGATCTCGTAGTTCTCCCGCACCACCGGAATGCCCTTGAGCACCGCATAGAGGGATGTCAGGCGTTGCTGCCCATCCACGATCAGGAGCTGGGGTACCTTTTGGTGGGTG
>CAZLGY010000233.1:0-1571 GCA_964559165.1 uncultured Chryseobacterium sp. | reverse complement strand
TGGGGATGGCGTCCTTGAAGTGCGCCTGGAAGAAGCGCATCAGGTCATGCTCGTCCTTGATGCTGGCGAACGAGAATTCGCCCTCGTGCGGCATGAAGAGCGTACCGGTGAAGCCGCCGTCCTGGTTGGCGAGGCCCATCATCATGAAGTACCGCCGCGCCCAGATATGCAGGCAGTGCGGATCCATCTGCGGCGTACCATCCGGGTTGGACGGAAAGGCGATCTCCTTGTAGTCGTGCTCAATGAAGCTCTGGCTGAAGTTGAAGCGCCCCTTCATCATCTCCTGCCGCACGGCACTGGGCGCACCATCACTACCGAAGACCAGGTCGGCCTTCTCCACGCGCTGCTCGCCGCTGCGGTCATCGTAGAAGGTGCAGGTGGCGGTGTCGAGGTTCACGCCTGTGCAACGGTGCTCGAAATGGAGCTTCACGTTGGGCAGCTTCTCCGCCTCGCTCAGCATCACCTTGTTCAATTCACCACGGCTCACGCTGTGGATGGCGCGCTCGTCGATGCTGTAGGGCAGTCGGGTGAGCCTGCCGTCGCGGTCGTGCGTCATGCGGGCATACACCGGCACCACGATCCGTTCCACGGCATCGTGCACGCCAGCCGCCTTCAGGGCCGTCCAGCCGCGGTGACTGACCACCAGGTTGATGCTGCGACCGGCGTACACATTGGCCTTGCGCGGATCGGGACGGCGCTCGAAGAGGTTCACGGTGTGGCCTCGCCTGGCGAGGAACACGGTGAGCAGGCTGCCAACAAGACCGCCGCCGACGATGGTGATGTGTTTCATGATAGCAAGGCATTGGGTCGACCCGAGGGGTCGACGTTACGGGTGCCTCGTGGCACGGTCAGTGCGATGCGGAGAGGCATTCGATCAGGATCTCGCCGAAGCGGTGCACATCCTCAAAGCTGTTGTACAGCGGCACCGGTGCAACACGGATCACATTGGGTTCGCGCCAGTCAGCGATCACGCCCCGCTCGGTGATGCGGTTGAAGAGGGCCTTGCCGCGGCCGTGCGCCAGGATGCTCAGCTGGCAGCCGCGCTGGGAGGGGTCGGACGGGGTGATCACTTCGAGATGCGCGCCGGTGGCCTTCTCCACCTCAGCAATGATGAAAGCGAGATAGGCCGTCAATTGTTCGCTCTTGGCGCGCAGCTGCGCGATACCAGCGCGGTCGAACTGTTCCAATGCCACGCGGTGCAAGGCCATGCTGAACACGGGCGCGTTGCTGACCTGCCAGGCCTCGGCGGTGGGCATGGGCTTGAAGGAGCGCTCCATCCTGAAGCGCTCGTTCTTGTCGTGTCCCCACCAGCCAGCGAACAATGGCAGATGCTTTCCGAGGTGCCGCAGATGCACGAAGGCCCCGGCCACGCTGCCCGGACCGCTGTTGAGGTACTTGTAACTGCACCAGCAGGCGAAGTCCACGTTCCAGTCGTGCAGCTTCAGTTGCAGGTTGCCGGCGGCGTGCGCCAGGTCGAAACCAGCCGTGGCACCGACGGCGTGAGCTGCCTGTGTGATGGCCGCCATGTCGAAAGCCTGACCGGTGTAGAAGTTCACGCCACCGAAGCAGAC
>CAZLGY010000232.1:0-1600 GCA_964559165.1 uncultured Chryseobacterium sp. | reverse complement strand
AGGTCGCCTACTACATCCAGGTGGTCACCACCAAGGGACGTGACAGCGACTATTCACCGACCTCGCGGGTGCAGTTGTAGGGGCGGGAAGCCCAGGGAACGCCAATGCCAGGCAACGAGGCCTGTGAGGCCGCGATGCCGGACCTGTAGCTGCTGCCTGCATGGGATGGCCCGCTGCAACTTGCCGCTCCAGGAACGGTGACCGCACCCGAGCTGGCGCATCATTTCCTGGTCCTCGCCCGGCACCGGCAAAAAAGGGTACAGCCGCATCGTACATCAACCACGTCAGGTAGCCATGATGGATTGGGATGTGGCCTCTCGCACAGCGGCGGTATCCAGCAGAGCGGCAGGGAGCAGCTCATCTGTGGCATTCCCCGGTCCCGGCTGTCTGATCACCTGGCCGTTCTAGGCCATATGCTGCGAGTGCCCTGGAGCCATACGAGGGGCAACCGCATACCATCCCATGCGATCGGCGTGGCCACCATGCAGAACACCCCGGATCCGCCGTTCGGCGGATCCGGGGTGGCCCGATCGAGGAGACCTGTGTCCTACGGCTGGATCATCAACCGTTCGCTGTAGGACCTGTTACCGGCGATGACGTTCACCAGGTACATGCCTGCGGCGAGCTCGCCGTTGAGGTCGATGGTGGTGTTCACGTTGCTACCGGCCACTGCGACGGTGCGGGCGCTGACGCGCTTTCCGAACACATCGTAGATGTCCATGGTCACGGTGTTCACACCCTCCTCAATGGCGCTGAGGCTGAAGGTGAGCAGGTCACCGCGGTTGGGGTTGGGGAACAGCTTGAGCTCCTCGGCTGCAGCGGTGCCGGCGGACAGGGCCATGGCGCTGGGGGGTGCCACACCGATGGTGACCTGGCAGATATCACCCCAGGGGTCGCTGCTGGTGCACCAGGTGAGGCCGCCGTCCTTGCTGATGCGCACGTCCACGTCGTAGGTCTTGCCGTTCTGCAGGGGCAGGCCGGTGGCGGCGTTCCAGTTGAGGGGCAGGGTGTAGGTGGTACGGGTGATCACCACCTGGAAGCCCTCGGCAGGCAGGCGGAAGCGGAACTGGTAGCGGTTGGCTCCGCTTACAGGACGTGCAGCGATGATGCTGTTGCTCAGACTCCACTGGCGGAAGACACCGCAGCTGAAGTACTGATTGCCGGGCTCATCGAGCAGCTTGGTGAGGGGGCATGCGGCGCGCACCGGATCGATCATCAGGCGGCAGGCAGGACCGAACTCGCCGTTGACACCGTTGACACGGGGCCTCACACGCACGTTCATCAGTACGTTGGCAGGCACCTGGCTGGCCACGGCCCAGTTGTTGAGCTTCATGTGGCAGGCACGGGTGGCGCCCACGCTGGCATAGCCGTCGCTGACGTTGTGGCTGCGGAAGCGGCGGAAGCTGTAGCTGCCGTTGGGGTCGAAGATCCAGAACTCGTAGCCGGAGTTGTTGTCCTGCACGGAGTTGGCACCGCCCGCTATCCACTCGGCGCTCACGGCCGGGTCGGGACTGGCCACCACGTACTGTCCGTTGGTCCAGTCGAGCTTGTCGCAGCTGGTGAAGATCACGCGCTGGTTGCTGATGGGCAGGCAGAAGCC
>CAZLGY010000231.1:0-1624 GCA_964559165.1 uncultured Chryseobacterium sp. | reverse complement strand
AGGCTGGACCGCTTGCCCGCTGAGGCATATCCATCGTTCCGGCCGGACAGAACGGGTTGCTCCGCACCCTGCCTGTGTTCCTGTTCCATTCAACCTGAACGATCATGATCGAAAGGATCATCCGCTATTCCGTTACGCACAAGCTCGTTGTTGGACTGGGCGTGCTCGTGCTCATCGCGTTGGGTCTCCGCGCCATCACCCGCCTGCCGGTGGATGCCGTGCCGGACATCACCAACAACCAGGTCCAGGTCATCACCATCGCGCCCACACTGGCCACCTTGGAGGTGGAGCAGTTCGTGAGCTACCCCATCGAACAGGCCCTCGGCAACCTGCCGGAGGTCCATGAACTGCGCAGCATCTCGCGGTTCGGGGTGAGCCAGGTGACCATCGTGTTCGACGATGCCTTCAACACCTACCTCGCCCGCCAGTTGGTGAACGAACGCCTGCAATTGGTACGGGCCGATCTGCCGCCAGGTGTGGAGCAGCCATACCTGGCCCCCTTGAGCACAGGCCTGGGGGAGGTGTTCCAATACGTCATCCACCCGAAGCCCGGTTACGAGGGGCGTTACGATGCCATGCAGCTGCGCGAGGTGCAGGACTGGATCGTCGCCCGCCAGCTGATGGGCACCGCTGGCGTGGCCGAGATCAACAGCTTCGGGGGGTACCTCAAGCAGTTCGAGGTGGCCGTGGATCCGGCCAGGCTGCACGGCATGGGACTGGGCATCGGAGACCTGCTCACCGCCCTCGAGCGCAACAACGGCAACACCGGTGGTGCCTATATCGAACGCAGCAGCAACGCCTACTACATCCGCGGGGTGGGTCTGGCGAAAGGCATCGCCGATGTGGAGCGCATCGTGGTGGAGACACCGGCCCATGGTGCACCGGTATTGGTGCGCGACGTGGCTACCGTGCGGCTGGGCCATGCACCGCGCTACGGCGCCATGACCCGCAATGGCAAGGGCGAAGTGGTGGGTGAAGGAGCGCCTGGCACGCATTGAGAAGAACCTGCCTGAAGGACTGGTGATCGAGCCCTTCCTGGACCGCACCGCCCTGGTGGACCGCGCGATCGGCACGGTGGAGAAGAACCTGCTGGAAGGTGCGCTCATCGTGATCCTCGTGCTGGTGCTCTTCCTGGGTCAGTTGCGTGCGGGGCTCATCGTGGCCTCGGTGATCCCGCTGGCCATGCTCTTCGCATTGATCCTCATGGACCTCACCGGCGAGACCGGCAACCTGATGAGCCTGGGCGCGATCGACTTCGGCTTGATCGTGGATGGCGCGGTGATCATCGTGGAAGCGGTACTTCATCGCTTGCACCATGGCCGTGCGCACGCCGAACTGAGCCGTGCCGAGATGGACGACGAGGTGGGCACGGCGGCCGGGCGCATGATGAACGCTGCCACCTTTGGTCAGCTCATCATCCTCATCGTGTACGTGCCCATCCTGTCGCTCAGCGGCATCGAGGGCAAGATGTTCGGCCCCATGGCCCGCACCGTGGCCTTCGCCATCCTGGGCGCCATCCTGCTCAGCCTCACCTACGTGCCCATGATGAGCGCGCTCTTCATCAAGCGGCGTACCGGCCAGGACAAGCCGAACTTCAGCGACCGCATGATGGCCGCCGTGGAGC
>CAZLGY010000230.1:0-1761 GCA_964559165.1 uncultured Chryseobacterium sp. | reverse complement strand
ACCCCGAAAGCCGGGGTCCCTGTTAAGGGAGCGCAAAGGTAAGTACAGTGACAGCATCCGTGCAAATGCCGGCATGAAGGTTCCGCTCAGCCTTGGGGATCCTCATCGGCCTGGAAGCGGAAACCCAACCGCTTGCCGGTGCTGACCGGCGCCGCCTTCAGCTCGTTCATCTCGCTCACCGTCACCTGGTCCACCTGGTCGTACGGCGGGGCCAGCAGGTCGAACTCCAGCACGTGCAGCACCACGCTCTCCAGGATCGCACGCAACTGCGCCCGGTCCATGGTGGCGTTCACCAGGTCGTTGTACAGGAAACCCAGCTGTTTCTTGCCCTGCACGAAGAAGTGCCCCTCGCGGTTGATGAGGATCCTGGCCACCAGGTAGCCCAGGTCGCGCTCCCGGTTGTACTTGAAGGAGTCGTTGAGGAAATTGAACACGTTCACCACCCCGAAGTAGCCGCGCGAGCGGTCCTCCTCCAGGTAGCCGCTCCGCCACAGGCTGTGCCCCTGGTCCAGCAGGAACACGTTGGTGTGCATCTGGAAGATGACCAGGTCGCCCGCGATGCGTGCCTCGCACCCGAACTCGCCCCGGTCGCGATAGTGCATCGCCAGCCGCTCGTCCTTGCCGCTCGTGGCCAGCCCCAGCCGGCCCACCACCTGCTCCAGCTCCTGTTTCAGGTCCTTGAACAGCTCCGTGGTGCGATGGAACACATCCTGCTTCATGCAGGACTTGCTGAGCAGGGTGCCGACGATGCGTTCGTGCTGTTCGCTCTGTTCCATGTCAGTAGGCACGTGCAAAGATGACACGACGGGCACTGGGTTTTCCGGTGACCATGCAATGGCCTGGTGTGCTGTCACCGTCCAGGGGAATGCACCGGATGGTGGCCTTGGTCTCCTCCTTCACCTTCGCCTCGGTCCCGGGCGTGCCATCCCAGTGGGCCAGCAGGAACCCACCCTTCTCGATCTCCACCTTGAACTCGTCGTAGCTGTTCACCGCACGGGTGCTGGCTTCGCGCATGGCGAGGGCCTTCTGGTACAGGTTGCCCTGGATGGCCTCCAGCAGGTGCGCCACCTTGTCGGCCAGGTCGGTCACCTGCATCACCTGCTTCTCCAGGGTGTCGCGCCGTGCCACCTCCACCGTGCCGTTCTCCATATCGCGCGGACCGATGGCGATGCGCACCGGACAGCCCTTGAACTCATACTCGGCGAACTTCCAGCCGGGCTTCTTGGTATCATCGTCGTCGAACTTCACGCTGATGCCCTTGGCGCGCAAAGCCTCCAGCACCGGTTCGATGTAGGCCCGCAGCGCGGCGAGCTGCTCGCCGTTCTTGGCGATGGGCACCACGGCCACCTGTACCGGTGCCAGCTTCGGGGGCAGCACCAACCCGTGATCATCGCTGTGGGTCATGATCAGCGCCCCCATCAGGCGCGTGCTGACGCCCCAGCTGGTGGCCCACACATGCTCCTGCCTGTTCTCCCGGGTGGTGAACAGCACATCGAAGGCCTTGGCGAAGTTCTGGCCCAGGAAGTGCGACGTGCCGGCCTGCAAGGCCTTGCCGTCCTGCATCATGGCCTCGATGCAGTACGTCTCCTCGGCCCCTGCGAACCGCTCGCTGGCCGTCTTGATGCCCTTGATCACCGGCATCGCCAGCCATTCCTCGGCGAACACCCGGTACACCTCCAGCATGCGCTCGGTCTCGGCGATGGCCTCCTCCTTGCTGGCATGGGCGGTATGGCCCTCCTGCCACAGGAACTCCGCCGTACG
>CAZLGY010000229.1:0-1763 GCA_964559165.1 uncultured Chryseobacterium sp. | reverse complement strand
GCCACTCACGTTCCTTGAACACATCAAAGCGGGTGGGCACCACCGTCGGCGGCCAATTGTTGTTGTTGAGGTCGCAGTCGGCGGTCTCGAGGAAGGGATCGAGGGTGACGCGCACCACCGCCGGGGCGCTATCGGTTCCGTCAGATGCCGCATCCCAAGCTGGAGCATGGCGTGTGGGCGCCGGATCCGTACCGGGTGCGGGTTATGGAAGTGAGGTGAACGGTGGTCAGCGCGATGCACGCTTGCGCTTCCTCGCTGTTGTTTCGGCCATCCGCTGCCGCCCCCACTTGCTCATGGCATCGATCACGGGCAGCAGGCTTTCACCCAGGGAAGTGATGGCGTATTCCACGCGCGGAGGGATCTCCGGGAAGATCGTGCGCGACAGGATGCCATCGCGCTCCAGCTCGCGCAGCTGCGCCGTGAGCATCTGTTTGCTGATACCGTCGATGCCGCGCTGAAGCACCCCGAAACGGTTCGCGCCTTTGCGCACCAGGTGAAGGATCACCGGCTTCCACTTGCCACCGATGAAGCCCACGGTGAAGGTGACCGGACATTGGTCCGGGCTGACGGCCGGATATTTTTCGGTTGATGGGATCTTCATCTCAGCCTTGTTCAGCGACATTGGTCCGCATTATGTGACTATATCATAAGAGCATGACTACTTGCTCAGATCGGACCAAGGTAGGAGTTTCGCCGTCCAGAACCATCTGATCCATGAACACGACCGTGCATGCCGTGCGCTATGACCGCTATGGAGGACCCGATGTGATGGAATGGCGCGCGATACCCGAGCCGACGCCGGGTCAGGGCGAGGTGAGCATCCAGGTGAAGGCCGCGTCCATCAACCCGGTGGACATCAAGGTGCGGCAGGGCGAGATGAAGATCGTGACCGGTCGACGGATGCCGAAGGGCATGGGTTCGGACCTGGCCGGCATCGTGCAGCGAGTGGGGGCCGGTGTGAACGGCCTGAAACCTGGCGATGCGGTGTTCGGGTACATCGGTTTCAGCAGCGCCAACAGCTTCGGGGAGGTCGCCATCGTGAAGGCGGACCTGGTGGTCCGGAAGCCCGAAGGCATCTCCTTCGAGGAAGCGGCCTGCCTGCCCCAGGCCGGGGTGGCGGCCTTGCAGGCGCTCAAGGACAAGGCCGGAATGCAGCGCGGCCAGCACGTACTGGTGATCGGCTGCACGGGCGGTGTGGGCCAGTTCGTGGTGATGGTGGCCAAGGCCCTGGGCGCCGAGGTGACCGGTCAGTGCCGTACGGGGCAGGAGGCGGATGCGCGGAAGCTCGGCTGCGACGGGGTGGTGAACACGACCGACGAGGCCCGACGGAACGCTCCAGCTGGCTACGATATCGTCTTCGATACGCCGGGCGCGTTGAAGGTCGCGGAGGCCATGGGGCTGCTGAAACCGAGAGGCGTCTTCCTGGACCTCAACCCCAAGCCGGCTAACCTGCTGGGCTCCGTGTTGCTGAACCCCTTCCGTTCACGGAAGCACCGTCCGCTCATCACGGCGGTGCGTCGCGACGACCTGCTCGCGCTCGCCGACATGGCCGCCCGCGGTGCCCTGCGTCCGATCATCGGTAGAATGGCGCCCATGAACACGGCGGTGCAAGTCGTTACCGCCATCGAACAGGGTGAGCGCAGCCAGGGTAAAACCGTGCTCGTGAACGCATAGGAGATCACTTCCCCTTCATCTCCCCACCCGTCATCCGGTCGCGTTCGATCTGCATGGGATTGGGCCGTCGCCACTCACGTTCCTTGAAC
>CAZLGY010000228.1:0-1780 GCA_964559165.1 uncultured Chryseobacterium sp. | reverse complement strand
ACCTGCACGACCAGCGGCCGGATGACATGTACCTGATGGTGGCGGGCGAGATGATCCACACCGCCATGCTGCCGCAGAACATGGGGTTCACGGGCGATCTCCGGGAGGCCGCCGACCGACTGCGCGAGCGCTATGGCTTCGCCGTGCTCTCGGCAGACCTGTCGTGGCCGGCGGCCGAAGGAAGCGCGCTGGCCTACACGGACCGCAACGTGCAACCGGGGCGGGAGTACCTCTACCGGGTGAAGGTGGCCGGCGTGAACACCACCTACCCCATCGGCGACGGGGCCATCACGGTGAGCACGGCCGCCGCACACCCCATCAAGCGCCCGATCGTGACCACGCTGAACGAACAGGACAGCCTGATGATGATCGGCTGGCCGCGCGCGCCGCACGAGGCCCATTTCAGCGCCTACGATGTGGAGCGCAGCAGCGATGGCGGCGCCACCTGGAAGCGGGTGAACACGCGCCCGTTCGTGAGCTTCACCAACCCGGACCTGCCCTCCACACGGAACAGCATCGTGTACACCGACACGATCGATGTGCCGGGGAGGAACTACAGCTACCGCATCATCGGGCTCACCCCCTTCGGCACGCGCAGCGAGCCCAGCGAACCCATCAAGGCCTCCTACAAGGACCGCACCCCACCGCCCTCCCCCACCAACGTGCGCGCCACCGAGAAGAACGGTGCCATCGAGATCTCCTGGGACTATCCGGCGGGCGTGAAGGACCTGAAAGGCTTCCATGTGACGCGTGGCAGCAGCGTGGCCAGCGACGATCGCAGCCTGAACGAGAAGCTCCTTCCACCGGGTACCCGCAGTTTCGTGGACAGGTCGCCCGAGCTGCTCAAACACAACTACTACCTGGTGATCGCCGTGGACACCGCCAACAACCCCGGGCTGAGCATGAGCGCCATGGGCAGCGTTACGGACACCATCCCACCCGCCAGACCCAAGGGCCTGGAGGGCAAGGTGGACAGCAACGGCGTGGTGACCCTGCGCTGGCGCCTCGGCAAGGAGCCCGACCTGTACGGTTACCACGTGTTCTGGCAGAACCAGCGCGACCACGTGGAGAGCCGCCTGACAGGAACCGCTGTGCGCGACACCATGTATGTGGACACCATCAGCATGCGGACGCTGACCGAGAAGGTGTACTACAAGGTGATGGCGGTGGACATGAACAAGAACGGCAGCACGCACAGCGAGCTCATCGAGCTGAAGCGACCGGACGTGCGCCCCCCCACGAAGCCGGTCTTCAAGGACTACAGCGTGGGCGATGACGGCATCCGGTTGCGCTGGGCGCCGAGCAGCAGCGAGGACGTGGTGCGCCACTGCCTGTTGCGCCGGACCGTGGGTACTTCGGCATGGGATACCATCCTGCGCATACCCGTGTCCGAACGCCGGTTCGAGCACTTCGACAAGGACAGCGGCAAGCCCGCCTACTACGAATATGCCGTGGTGGCATTTGACGATGCGGGCTGGAGCAGCTTCAGCCAGCAACAGCCCAAGCTGCGCATGAACACCCGCGACAAGCTGCCGAAGGTGGAGATGCTCGAGGCCGAGGTGGCCCAGGACAAGCGGTCCGTGCAACTGAGCTGGGACTACGCACCACGGGAAGAGGTCAAGTTCATCCTGTACAAGCGCGTGGGTACCGGTAACTGGCAGGAGTTCGAGCTGCTGCCGGCCACGGCCCGCAAACATGTGGACAGGCTCGTGAAGCCCGGAGAACAGGTCGCCTACTACATCCAGGTGGTCACCACCAAGGGACGTGACAGCGACTATTC
>CAZLGY010000227.1:0-1782 GCA_964559165.1 uncultured Chryseobacterium sp. | reverse complement strand
CGGTTGACCAGCGGCGCATCACCACGTTCGACTTCGACCAGCGCATCCAGCTGAACCTGACGGGCAGCATCGGGGACAAGCTGAAGATCAACACCAGCTACAACACAGAGGCCACATTCGATTTTGAGAACCAGGTGAAGCTGGACTACACCGGTTACGAGGACGAGATCATCCAGAAGATCGAGGCGGGCAACGTGAGCCTGCCGTTGCGCGGCACGCTCATCCAGGGCAGCCAGAGCCTCTTCGGCCTGAAGACCGAGCTCCGCTTCGGGCGCCTCACCGCCACGGCCATCTTCAGCCAGGAGAAGGGCCAGCGGCGCAACGTGCAGACCCAGGGCGGTGCGCAGACCACGGTCTTCGACATCAAGGCCGACGAGTACGAGGCCAACAAGCACTACTTCCTGAGCCACTATTTCCGCGACCAATACGAGAACGCCCTGCGTACGTTGCCCACGGTGAACAGTGGTGTGCAGATCACCCGCGTGGAGGTGTGGGTGACCAATGCGCGTCAGGATTTCCAGCAAACCCGCAACATCATCGGCTTCACCGACCTTGGCGAGGATGCCAGTGCGCAGGCCATCGCGGCAGGGCACTTCAGCAGCGACCTGCCTCCGGGCCTGGTGCAGGATGGTGTGGGCGACCAGGCGGCCAACGCCGCCAACACCCTCTACCAGCTGGTGAGCAGCAATGCCGGCATCCGCAGCTTCTTCCAGGCCACGGGAGCGCTGCAGGTGCTGGGGCTGCGCGATGCCCGCCATTTCGAGCGGCTGGAGAACGCCCGCCTGCTGCTGCCCAACGAGTACACCATGAACGAGCGGCTGGGCTTCATCACGCTGAACCAGTCCTTGAACAACGACGAGGTGCTGGCGGTGGCGTTCCAGTACACCTTCCAGGGGCAGACCTTCCAGGTGGGTGAGTTCTCCACGGACGGGGTGGGCCCCCCCGATGCCCTCATGTTGAAGTTGCTGAAGGCCACCATCACGGATCCCCGGCTGCCGATGTGGGACCTGATGATGAAGAACGTCTATTCGCTCGGCGCGTTCCAGGTGAACCGGGAGAACTTCCGCCTCGACCTCATCTACAACAACCCCACCACGGGTGTCGACATCAACTACATCCCACGTGCTCCGCTGGACCAGATCCCCCTGTTGCAGGCACTGGCGCTGGACCGGCTGGACCCGAACAACGCGCCCAACCCGGACGGATGGTTCGACTTCATCGACGGTGCCGCCACCTTGGGAGGGACCATCCAATCCCAGAACGGGCGCGTGTTCTTCCCGGTGCTGGAGCCCTTCGGCGAATACCTGGACCGGCAGCTCATCGGTCCCGACCCCAACGCCCCCATCCAGCCGCAGCAGGTGCGCCGCGCCATCACCTACCAGCCCCTGTACGACAGCACCAAGACGGCCGCGCAGAACCAGCCCGAACTGAACAGGTTCCGCCTCAAGGGCAGCTATCGCTCCGCCAGCAGCGATGTGATCTCGCTGAACAGCGTGAACATCCCGCAGGGTAGCGTTGTGGTGACCGCCGGCGGCGTGCGCCTCATCGAGAACCAGGACTATACAGTGGATTACAACCTGGGCCGGGTACGGATCCTCAACCAGGGCATCCTGGAGAGCGGCACACCGGTGAACATCAGCCTGGAGAGCAATTCCTTGTTCAGCATCCAGACCAAGACGCTGGCGGGGGCGCGGTTCGATTACAAGATCAGCAAGGACCTTGTCTTCGGTGGTACAGTTCTGAACCGGTGCCGGATCATGCTGACCCAGAAGGTGACCGTGG
>CAZLGY010000226.1:0-1788 GCA_964559165.1 uncultured Chryseobacterium sp. | reverse complement strand
CCTGGCTGCCGTCCGCCCTTTATTTCTTAGGAGCCACAGATGCCTTGGACATTCAAGGTCGCCCGCGATCAAGTCACCCTCGAAGAACGTCAGCCCTGGCCCCACCAGCTCGAGTCCTTCGCTACCTGGAAGAACAAGCGGCAGTACGCCATGCTGTGGGAGATGGGCACCGGCAAGACCGGCGAGCTGGCGAACCTGATCATGAATCACCTAGAAGCCGGGCGCATCGGCAAGGCGCTGCTCTTCATGCCGTATCGCATCAGCTACGGTTGGGAGTGGGAGCTGCTGGATGGGCACGGCGAGAAGGTGTTGAACCTGTCTGACGTCGGCTCCTCGGCGACCCGGCGCAAGATGTTGCGGGCGTTCAAGGGACGCGTGGTCTTCATGAACTACGATGGCTGCGCCGGGATCGAGGACGCGCTGTTCGACTGGATCGCCGACAGCAAGTATGCCTGCGCTGCGGATGAGTCCACCTTCATCAAGAACGACCGGGCCCAGCGCTCCAAGAGCCTGTGCCGGCTGGGGGAGGGGGCGAGCTACCGCTACATCCTCACCGGCACGCCGATGCCGCAGGGCCCGCAGGACATCTTTGGGCAGTACAAGTTCCTGGACCGCAGCATCTTCGGCGCCAGCTTCTCCGCCTTCCGGGCCTGCTGGCTCAGGCTGGGCGGCTTCAACAACAAGCAGATCCTCGGCCTGCGCCGCGGGCAAGAGGCCAACTTCAACGAGCTGGTCTACAGCGTGGCCGACCGGCGCACCAAGGCCGAATGCCTGGGGATGCCGCCGAAGAACTACGACTTACAAAAATACAAGCTGTCCCCGGAGGAGCGCAAGATCTATGACCAGCTGGCCAAGGACTGGGTGGCCGAGGTGAAGAGCGGCAAGATCAGCGTGCAGAACGGGATGATCAAGGCGCTGCGCCTGGCCCAGATCTGCACGGGCTTCGTCGGCCATGTCGAGGACGCTGAGCGCAAGCTCCACCAGCTGGGGGATTCGAAGATCAAGGCGCTGGATGAGCTGCTCGACGAGGTCGAGGGGAAGGTCATCATCTGGTGCGCGTGGCTGGAGAACGTGAACGCCGTGATGGCGCTGATGGAGAAGAAGGGGATCAAGGCGGTGGCTTACACCGGTCAGACCAAGGACGCCGATGAGGCGGAGATGCAGTTCCGCAAGGACCCTGAGACCCGGGCCTTCGTGGGTACAGGCAGCAGCGGTGGCGCCGGCTTGAACCTGCAGGGACCTGAGGTGAAGACGGTCATCTACTTCAGCCAGACGCACAGCAACTTCTTGCGCCAGCAGAGCGAGGACCGCGCGCACCGCGGCGGCATCAAGCACACCGTCACGATCATCGACCTCGTGGCCGAGAAGAGCATTGAGATGAGCATCGTCAGGGCCCTGCGCCAACATCGGGAGGTGCAGGACTTTCTGCTTCAGGATCCCGATAAGTTTGTGATGGGGGATGTGTCATGACTAACGCGAAGGCGACCCAAGCAAGCCTGCTGCCGTGCCGTTGGTGCGGGAGTGATGACTTGACCATGGAGCAATCTCCGTGGAAGCCCTATCACCAACAGGTGGAGTGTGAGCGTTGCGGGGCTCGTGGGCCCAGGCGTGACACCGAAGCTGAAGCCATGGCCACCTGGAACACCCGCCCCGCCACATCGGGAGGCACGGAGGCGCTGAGGACGGCGCTGGAAAAAGCTGTGCCGATTGTGGAGGCCGCATGGTGGGACCAACACACGGCAGGGATGATTCCGGGCTCTGGTTACAACAACAAGGCCGAACATCTTG
>CAZLGY010000225.1:0-1849 GCA_964559165.1 uncultured Chryseobacterium sp. | reverse complement strand
TCTGCAAGGCCGGCAGCGATGCGAAGACCATGCTGTGCGATGTCCGCGAGGCCCGCTGGGAGCATGTGGAGAACGGCTATGTGTTCCGCATCAAGGCGGACCGCTTCCTGCGCAACATGGTACGGGCCATCGTAGGTACCTGCCTGCGCATCGGAAAAGGGCACCAGCCCGCCGCCCACATGGCCGAGGTGCTCGCCGCCAAGGACCGCCATGCCGCCGGTAAGTCAGCACCCGCTTGTGGGCTCTACCTCGACCACGTGCTGTATCCCTTCCTGCCACTGGACCCCGCGCCGCTCAATACCGGCACCCGTACATGAGCAGCTCGACCACAACAGGCAAGGCCTTCGATCGCCGGCTCTTTGCGAGGGTGTTCGCCTTCACGAAGCCGTACCGGACGACCTTCTGGGTCACGTTCGCGCTCACGATCCTGCTCGCACTGCTCGGCGTTGTGCGGCCGCTGCTGATGCGGGATATGATCGATAAGCACGCGCTCACCGGCGATAGCAATGGGCTGCTCACGCTGACCATCTGGGTGGTGGTGCTCCTTCTACTGGAGACCGTCGCCCAGTTCTACCAAGCCTACTGGACCGCCTGGCTTGGCCAAGCTGTCACCTTCGACCTGCGGCAGAAGCTCTACGAGCGCATCATGGGCTTCAAGCTCCGCTACTTCGACCGCACACCTGTGGGCACCCTGGTCACCCGGGTCATCAGTGATATCGAGACCATCGACGATATCTTCTCCCAGGGGCTGCTGCTGATCATGGGCGATATCCTGAAGCTGGTCGTGGTGGTGCTGGTCATGTTCATCGTCAACTGGAAGCTTGCGCTCCTGAGCATGATCCCCATCCCCCTGTTGCTCTGGAGCACCAACATCTTCAAGAACAGCATCCAGAAGAGCTTCCAGGATGTGCGCACACAGGTGGCCCGCCTGAACTCCTTCGTGCAGGAACATATCCAAGGCATGTCCGTGGTGCAGATCTTCGGCCGCGAAGCACAGGAATACCGCAAGTTCCAGGCGATCAACAGGGAACACCGCAAGGCGCACATCCGCAGTGTGCTGGCGTACAGCATTTTCTTTCCCGTCGTGGAGATACTCAGCGCCATCTCCCTCAGTTTCCTGGTCTGGTGGGGCGTGAAGGACGTGCTGGGAGGGTTCGCCACTGTTGGCGAGATCTTCGCGTTCATCCTCTTCATCAACATGCTGTTCAGGCCCATACGCCAGTTGGCCGACCGCTTCAATGTGCTGCAGATGGGTATGGTGGGCAGCGAGCGCGTCTTCAAGGTGCTGGATACGGAGGCACGCATCGAAGACTCCGGCACGCTCGATACGACCCGTTTGCGTGGTGACATCACCTTCGACGGCCTCTGGTTCGCCTATGAGGATGATACGTATGTATTGCAGGACATTTCCTTCTCCGTGAAGGCCGGCAGCACCGTGGCCTTGGTGGGTGCCACAGGCTCCGGCAAGAGTTCCATCATCAACGTGCTCAGCCGCGCCTACGAATTCCAGAAGGGGCGGCTGCTGCTGGATGGTGAGGACATACGTGACTACAACCTCGCTTCCTTGAGGAAGAGCATCGCGGTGGTGCTGCAGGATGTGTTCCTGTTCAGCGATACCGTGCACAACAACATCACGCTCAACGACCCGTCCATCACGCGTGAGACGGTGGAGGAAGCGGCACGGGCGGTGGGTGCTCACGAGTTCATCATGCGCCTGCCCCAGGGGTACGACACCCCGGTGCGTGAGCGCGGCAGCGTCCTCAGCGTTGGCCAGCGACAGCTCATCGCGTTCATACGGGCCTGCATGCATGATCCGCGCGTGCTGGTGCTCGATGAAGCCACCAGCAGC
>CAZLGY010000224.1:1638-1863 GCA_964559165.1 uncultured Chryseobacterium sp. | reverse complement strand
GGGCATCACGCTCGGGTCCTCGAGGGTATCGTCGAAGTTGGGCCGCATGTCCACCGTCTCCTTATCCAGGTCGGCGAGCAACTCCTCGGCGATCTTTTTCAGGCGTGCCTCGGTGTAACGCATGGCCGCCGGGCTGTCTCCATCGATGCTGCCGAAGTTGCCCTGGCCATCCACCAGTGGGTAGCGCAGGCTCCACTCCTGGGCCATGCGCACCATGGCATCATA
>CAZLGY010000224.1:351-1628 GCA_964559165.1 uncultured Chryseobacterium sp. | reverse complement strand
CAGCACCTCACCCACGATACGGGCGCTCTTCTTGTAGGGGCGGTTGCTCAGCACGCCCAGCTCCTGCATGCCGAAGAGCACGCGTCGGTGCACCGGCTTCAGGCCATCGCGTACATCAGGCAGTGCGCGGCTCACGATCACCGACATCGAGTAGTCGATGTAGGCCGTGCGCATTTCGTTCTCGATGTTGATCGGGACGATCTTCTCTCCGTCGGTCATGGTCTGTCAATTCGTCATTGGCACGGTCCGTGCAGGTGGGGTGCCGAAAAGGGAGCCCGAAAGTACTGGCCTGGAGGGTACGCGGCCCCTGATATTTTCCACAGACGGCACAGCGACCTGTGGATAAAACCATCGAACCCGCCCTTGGCGGCGCACCGGCCAGGGGGATAGCTTGCCCCCGCTGCGCGCCGACCTATCTTCATACCGCGTAAGCACCACCGCCGAACCACCGCATGGACGCCAAATTCTCCCCCCGGGTCCGGGACGTGATCACCTTCAGCCGAGAGGAGGCCCTCCGGCTCGGACACAATTACATCGGCATCGAGCACATCCTGCTCGGCCTCATCCGCGAGGGCGAGGGTAATGCCGTTAAGATCCTCCACCATCTGGATGTGGACCTGGATGAGCTCCGCCGCTCGGTGGAGAACAGCATGGAGCCCGCAAGTGCCGTCCGGCCGCCGGACAAGGACAAGATCACCCTGATCAAGCAGGCCGAGAAGATGCTGAAGATCACTTTCCTTGAGGCCAAGCTGTTCAAGAGCCCGCACATCGATACCGAGCACCTGCTGCTCAGCATCCTGAAGGACGAGGACAACCTGGCCACACGGACCCTGCACAAATTCAATGTGGACTACGAGAGCGTGAAGAACGAGGTGGACGCCATTCTGGCCGGCGGCGGCACCTCCCCCTCCCCCGGCACGTCCAAGGGACCCAAGGCCCAAGGCCCGCAGAGCGCGGATGACGACGACGATGAGGGCGGCGGAGGTGGTTTCACCGGCGGGCAGCGCAAGCCGGCCGACACCAAAAGCAAGACCCCGGTGCTCGACAACTTCGGGCGGGACCTGACCAAACTGGCCGAGGAGGGCAAGCTGGACCCCATCGTGGGCCGGGAAAAGGAGATCGAGCGTGTCAGCCAGGTGCTCAGCCGCCGCAAAAAGAACAACCCCGTGCTCATCGGTGAGCCCGGCGTTGGCACGAGCGCCATCGCCGAAGGCCTGGCCCTCCGCATCATCCAGCGGAAGGTGAGCCGCGTGCTCTTTGGCAAGCGCATCGGGGCG
>CAZLGY010000224.1:0-341 GCA_964559165.1 uncultured Chryseobacterium sp. | reverse complement strand
TTGCCAGCCTGGTGGCCGGCACCAAGTACCGAGGCCAGTTCGAGGAGCGCATGAAGGCCGTGATGAACGAGCTGGAGAACAGCCCGGACGTCATCCTCTTCATCGATGAGATCCACACCATCGTCGGCGCCGGCGGGGCCAGCGGCAGCCTGGACGCCAGCAACATGTTCAAGCCCGCCCTGGCGCGGGGCGAGATCCAGTGCATCGGCGCCACCACACTGGACGAGTACAGGCAGTACATCGAGAAGGACGGTGCCCTGGAGCGGCGCTTCCAGAAGGTGCTGGTGGAGCCCACGAGCGTGGACGAGACCATCCAGATCCTCAACAACATCAAGGAGAAG
>CAZLGY010000223.1:1644-1897 GCA_964559165.1 uncultured Chryseobacterium sp. | reverse complement strand
GCGCCGCTGGTGAGGATGATGGTGAGCGGGCGCTTCGCAGGCAGCCAGTTGCTGGTGGTCTCCAGCTTGTGCGCGGGGTAGTTGAAGTGCTGGATGGTGTCCGCGCTCAGGATCTCGCCCTCGTCCTTGATGAAGTAGGTGGGGAACCTGTGCTCCAGCAGTTCCACCAGGTGGCTGGTGTTGCTGCTGTTGTAGCCGCCCACCACCAGCGCCAGATCGGCCTCGGCCTTCAGCAGTTCGTTGGTGGCGTCCT
>CAZLGY010000223.1:0-1634 GCA_964559165.1 uncultured Chryseobacterium sp. | reverse complement strand
CATGGTGGTCTGGTTCACCACGCCGATGCGCGCCAGGTCCCTGCCCGGGTCGAAGCCCTGCGTGCTCCGCGTACCGAAGAGCTCGTGGAAACGGGCGGCAGGCAGGTCGCCGGCGATGATGCGCCCCAGCTCCTGCGCCTCTGCCATGTCCTTGATGATCACCGCTGGCGCACCGGCTGCGGTATGGCTGAAGGTGGCCCTGGTCTCTTCGTGACTGGCCTTCCCATGGATCACCACCGTGTACTCCTTCTGGCCTAGTTGCGCGCTGCGGTTCCACACCTTCTCCACGAACGGGCAGGTGGTGTTGTACTTCAGCGGGTCGATCCCGATGGCCTTCAGCTTCGCCTCCGTTTCAAGGGTGGTGCCGAAGGCGGGGATGATGACGATATCGTCCGCCGTTATTTCGTTCCAGTCCATCAGTGGCTGCCCATTGGTGTCCTGGATGAAGCGCATACCGCGGCCGGTCAGGTCATCGTTCACGGCCTGGTTGTGGATCATCTGGCTGAGCAGGAAGATGCGCTTGCCGGGATTGTCCTCGAGGGCCCTGTAACTGATCTCGATGGCGTTCTCCACCCCGTAGCAGAAACCGAAATGACGTGCGAAAACGAAGCGCACGGCCCCGAGGTCGAGCAGGGTGGGGGAGAGGTCCTTCTTCTTGGGGTCCTGTGCCTTGCGGAACGCCTTCAAACGGCCGATGAGGTCGCTGCGGTAGTGGGTGGGGATGGTGAAGCTGCGCATACTGATCAGATGATCAGAAGATCGGTCGATCAGGCCTGTCCGGAGGCAGGCAGGTGATCGACGGCCTGCTGAGTGATGACGAACGTCAAAGGTACCGGCGGGGTTCGTAGGGAGGTCCGATCCCGGCCCCATTTTCTGATCTTCTCATTTTCTCATCTTCTGGTCCTCAGACTTTTCCTTACTTTTGCGGTCCTTTTTCGGACCAACCGTTCGCGGGCGGTCCTTGGACGGAAGCTCACGCAGGGACACCGTGGGCCAACAACAACCCTCCCGGCCAGTGCCCCCCAGGACCGGGATACAAAATGGATGGAACGCACATGTCAGTAGTCGAGAACAACAAGGTCAACTTCGCAGAGCCCCCAGCGGATTTCGATTGGACGGCCGTTGAGGACGACAAGAAAGCCATCTCCGCCGCCGATCGCGCGAAGATGGAGAAGGCCTACGAGGACACCCTCAGCAGCATCTCCGAAAAGGAAGTGCTGATGGGCACCGTGGTGGGCATGAACAAGAAGGAAGTGGTGATCAACATCGGGTACAAGTCCGAAGGCGTGGTCCCCGTCAGCGAGTTCCGCTACAAGCCCGATCTGAAGATCGGTGACCAGGTGGAGGTCTACATCGAGAAGCAGGAGGACAAGAGCGGCCAGATGGTGGTGAGCCACAAGACCGCCCGCGTGCACAATGCATGGGGCAAGGTGAACCACGCCATGGAGACCAACGAGATCATCACCGGCTACGTCAAGTGCCGCACCAAGGGCGGCCTCATCGTGGACGTGTTCGGCATCGAGGCCTTCCTGCCCGGTTCCCAGATCGACGTGAAGCCGATCCGCGACTACGACCAGTTCGTGGGCAAGAACATGGAGTTCAAGGTTGTGAAGATCAACCAGGAGTTCAAGAAC
>CAZLGY010000222.1:0-1913 GCA_964559165.1 uncultured Chryseobacterium sp. | reverse complement strand
ACCACCATCGATCTGGGCCTGCTGGCGCCGGGCAGTTATGGGTGCGTGATCACCGGTGCCGCGGGGAGGTGGGTGGAACGGTTCGTGAAGGAGTGAGCGGTGCACCCGGCTGCGCGCAACACCATAGGCCCATCTGACGACAGCGTCGGCGCTCGATCGGGGCGGCAAGGCAACCTCACAACCAACGGGAGCGTCAACCTATCGATAGCCAAGGCAGATGGATGCATGATGACCTGGACCAACCGGTGCGATGCTCCCCAAATGCTCCACGGATTCTGGCAGCCAGTAGAATCGACCTGAAAAAAGCACTTTGATACAAGCCCCTTACGCCTATCACCTTTGCGTCGGCCTCTTGTCCATCGGCTGGCTGGCCCCTGCGCAAGCGCAATGGACGCAGTTAGGCAGTGACATCATCGGACAATTGCAGAACGAGCAGGCCGGGTTCGCCACTGACCTGAATGCTGCGGGAGACCGATTGGCCATCGGAGCACCAAGGGACAACACCAATGGGATCAGCTCCGGCAAAGTGCGCGTGTTCCAATGGGATGGGGCGGACTGGACCCCACTGGGTACAGCGCTACTGGGAGACGACTCGGAAGATGAATTCGGCACTGCGGTGAAGCTGAGCGCCGATGGAAGTACCCTTGCCATTGGAGCACCAGTGACATGGTCAGGAGCTGGAACATCACCGGGGTTCGTGCGCGTGTTCGACTGGAGCGGAACGGACTGGGTGCAGCGTGGGGCCGATCTTACCGCCGGGATGAACGCCGATGGTTTCGGAGCAGCCATCGACCTGTCCGCTTCGGGGGACATTGTAGCCATCGGTGCTCCCTATGAGGCCACCCTGGCCAGCTGGGCGGGCCGAGCCTCCGTGTACCAATGGAACGGTATGGCATGGATGCCCATGGGCGGCACCTTTGCAGGGATGGTCATGTTCAGCGGAACAGGGGGATCTGTCCAGCTCGATCATGCAGGGACAGTACTCGCGGTTGGCCAGGAAGGCCAGGCACGTGTGCTCGTTTCTAACTGGAATGGCAGCGAGTGGATCCCGAGGGACACGCTCTGGGGAGTCCAGAATTTCGGCAATTCCATTTCCATGGATGCCAGCGGCAATACCCTGGCGGTGGGCGGTGAAGGGCTCTCTCCTGTCACCATCGGACGGGTGAAGGTGTTCCAGTTCAACGGAACCCAATACCAACAGAAAGGAGGCCCCATTGACGGTCAGGTAGACGACCTGTTCCTCGGGTGGGAGCAATACGCCCTGGCGTTACGCGAGGATGGGAATGCCTTGGTGGCTGGGTCCCTGGGTACTTTACCGGGCCTCGTGCGTGCGTTCCAATTCGATGGCCAGGACTGGATCCCGAACGGCGTGATCACAGGCTCTGGTATCGCAGAACAGATCGGGCGGTCGGTCTGCATGAGCGCAGACGGCAGCATCCTGGCGATCGGCACCCCGTACAGCAATGGATCATCGGTCCAGGACGCCGGCATCGTGCAGGTATACACAAGCTCCACGTCCACGGCATCTGCCGATATCCAGCGCACCGACGTTGGCCTGGTCGTTTTCCCGAACCCGGCAAGAGACCAAGTCCGCATCCGCAGCAGTTCCGGGATCGTTGCCTATGAGCTACGTTCACCGATCGGACAGATCATCACTCAACGAACGGTCTCCTCAGAACGGGAAACATTTCTGAATTTGGTCTCCGTGAGCGCCGGAACCTACTTCCTGAAGGTCACGACAACGGCAGGGTCAGCCACCATCAAGTTGATACGTGAATAGCGTTCACGAGATCCGGACAAGCATAACCTGCATGGACCAAGATCGCTGCCATTAGGTTCAAGAGAACTGCCGTACGCTCGTGCGGATGATGTACACGCACTCCATCAGCTGCTCCTCGGTGATGACCAGCGGA
>CAZLGY010000221.1:0-1955 GCA_964559165.1 uncultured Chryseobacterium sp. | reverse complement strand
CCGGGGTGTTGTTGGAGCCCGGGTTTGTCCACACCCCGTAGTAGGCCTCGTAGTACTGGTCCTCCTTGGCCTGCGGGAGCAGGTAGCGTTCCACGTACCAGCGCACGAAGGGCCAGGTCGCGCGGTTGATGTTGGGATCACGGCCGCCCTCGGAGGTGAGGAAGCCGAGCCACATGTTCACCAGGTAGTCGGGGATCTCCTCCACGTTCACCTTCACCCGGCGGAGGGTGCTCTTGCGGGGCACGCCGCTGCGCTGTCCGGTGGGGCTCCACACCGGCTTGAAGGGCTGCAGCACGCGATCATGCTCCATGAGCGCGTATTCGAGGGTATCGCCTTCCAGGGGCACGAGCGTGAACTGCGAGCTGAAGGGCCCATCATCCTGCATGAGCAGTTGGCGGAGCCGTTCGGCGTTCTGTCCCCGGGGCTGGTAGAACGCCCCGAACTCCTGCACGAAGGCGGCGATGGACGCGCTGGACATCACGGCGAGCGACCCTGCGGGCACCGCGGGGAAGAAGCCCAGCACGAACAGCACATTGCGGACGGTGTGGAAGTCCAGGTCCGATACCGACGCCACGGCGGCGGCCATCAGCGAGCTGGTGATGAACATCCCGGAGAGGGCGAAGAGGAACTTGAGGGCGGTCTTCATGGGGTTGTCGGGGTGCTGTTGGGGAGGGGGTGGTGATCAGGGCATGGTCACGCGGAAGCCCATGGCGTCGGCGGTCGCGTTCCAGGGCGCATGCGGGTTGTGGATGGTGGCGAGGGCGCGTTGCTCGGGTGTGGGTTCGCCCATGCTGTCGCCGCCCTCCCCTTTGTCGCTGGCGACCTTCTGTGGGGTGAGCACGCGTTCCTTCTGGAGGGTTTCGAGGGCTTGGGTGGCGAGGGCGGCCTCGGCCTTGGCGTTCTGCGCGGTCTGTTGCAGCTCCTGGAGGTGAGCCATGAGCTCACTGAGTGAGGTGATGGTCTCGGACTTGGGCACGAGGATGAGGCCGGCCTTGGCGGCATCGAGCTCGCCCTGAGCGGCGGCGAGGTTCTCCGGGTTGCGCTGGTCGGGCGTGGCGGCTGCGAAGGCTTCGAGGCGGTGGAACTTGCTGCGGAAGAGCATGGGATGCTAGGCGGGTTGGTCGGGTGAACGGCGTGCGAGGTCGCGCACGGTGGCGATGGCGCTGTCGATGGTCTCCCCGGTGGCATCGATCAGGCCGAGGCGGAGGGCGTGGTCGGCGAGGAACACGCGTCCGGCGAGGACCTCCTGATCATCGCGCAGGGAGGGGCGGTTGCGCTGGACCAGCTCGATGAAATGCTCATTGAACGGGTCGATGTAATTGCGGCGGAGGGCGTTGTAGTGCGGGTCGTTGGGATCGTTGGGGTCCGCCATCAGCGCCTCCTCCACGTCCCTGTTCTTGGCCATGCTGCGCGAGGCGCGGATGGTGTGGACCTCGAGCCCTTCGCTGGCGTGGTACTTGTCCCAGTTGGTGATGCGCACATAGGTGCCGATGCTCCCGAACTCATTGACGGGGCTGTTGGAGAGCACGCGGTCGCATGCGGCGGCGATGCCGTATGCGGCGCTGGTGGCCATGCCATGCTGGACGATGGACACCACGGGCTTCTGCATGCGTTCGATCTGGCTGGTGAGGGCGAGCATGCCGTACCCGCTGCCGCCCGGGCTGTCGATGTTGAGCACCACGCCATCCACCTCGTGGGTGGCCTCGAAGTCGGCGAGCCAGCGGCTGATGGTGGAGGTGCCTGGTGTGCCGCAGCTATCGTGCTTGAGGATGGGACCGTGGACGTTGAGCACGGCGACCATGCCGGGCTGTGGTTCCACGGTGGCGGGCTGGTGAGCGGCCATGCGGGTGCCATCGGGCGCCACGAAGTGCAGGTCGGCGCGGAGCATGAGCTCCTGCGGCGGGGTATCGGGCACCTGGAGGTGACGGCCGGCGACCATGAACTCGCGCACCTGC
>CAZLGY010000220.1:316-1981 GCA_964559165.1 uncultured Chryseobacterium sp. | reverse complement strand
CTTCATCCTTGCCACCACCGAGAAGCACAAGATCCTTCCCACCATCCTCAGCCGGTGCCAGGTCTTCGACTTCCGGCGGATCCGGATCAATGACATCTCGCGCCATCTGGCCAGCATCGCAGAGCGTGAAGGCATCGAGGCCGAACCGCAGGCGCTGCACCTCATCGCCCAGAAGGCCGATGGCGGCCTGCGGGATGCGCTCAGCATCTTCGACCAGTTGGTGAGCTTCAGCGGTGCGCGCCTCTCCTACAAGGAGGTGGTGCAGAACCTCAATGTGCTGGACCACGACCACTACTTCCGCATCACGGACAGTATTGCTGGCGGCGATGTGGCGGCGGCCCTGGTGGAGTTCAACGCCATCCTGCAGCAGGGTTTTGATGGTCACCTGTTCGTGACCGGACTTGCGCGGCACCTGCGCGACCTGCTGGTGGCCCAGGACCAGCGCACCCTGCCCCTGCTGGAAGTGAGCGAGGACCTGGTCCAGCGCTATGCTGAACAGGCCGCCCAGGTGGACCGCGAGCTGTTGATCCGCGGATTGGACCGGCTCTCCAGCTGCGACGCGCAGTACAAGCAGAGCAAGGAGCCCCGGCTGTTGGTGGAACTGACGCTGATCCAGCTCGCAGGCCTCCGCTCCACCGCCGCACCGCCCACCGAGGCGGAAAAAAAAAACCCTGAACCAAGCCTGAGCGCGCCGCCGCCACAGCCGGCCGCCACAGCCATGGGCGCTATGGCAGCCGTATCTCCGCCCATGGAGCGTACGGCAGGACAGGTGGCTGATGGAATTGCGATGGCGGCGCCCCCCCTGCCTGTCAGCACACCGCGCCGTCGCCTCGCCGGACAGGTCAGCATCAAGGCCACCGCCGTGGAAACCACAGCAGCAGCGAGCGGTCCGGCGGATACGGACCAAGGCCCGGAACTGGCGCCGAGCACCAAGGAGGTGAACGCCGCGTTGCTGTTGAAAGCGTGGGGGGACTATGCGCAACGCCAGCGCGAGCGCGGCCGCAGTAGTCTGCACGCCACCCTAACGGCGCGCGAACCCAAAGTGGCCGGTATCGGACGCATCACCTTCGCCATCGTGAACGATGTGCAGGAGAACTACATGCGCGACGAAAAGCCTGAGTTATTGGGCCATCTGCGCCGTGCATTGGGCGATCCAGCGCTGGACCTGGAGGTGGTGAAGGAGGAGGTGGTGGTGCGACCACGCTACACCAACCTGGACAAGTTCAAGTTGATGGCCGAGCAGAACCCGGCCTTGTTGAAGCTGAACGAACTGCTGGACCTGGACCTGGGGTGACCGTTCGGAGAGGGGTGTTCCGGTTCAGCGGGGGCCTGTCCACGCAGCCCCGGTTTGCAAAGTACCAGCAGGAGCGACCTGTCCTTTGCTGATCCGCTTGGCGCCATTGGGCTACTTTCGTGCCCGTTATAAACTCAACCCGCTGGAAGGATGAGGAAGATAAAAGTGGTGAACCCCGTCGTGGAGCTCGACGGTGACGAAATGACCCGTATCATCTGGCAATGGATCAAGGACCAATTGATCCTGCCGTACGTGGAAGTTCCGATCGACTACTACGACCTCGGCGTGCAGCACCGCGACGCCACCGACGACAAGGTCACGGTGGAAAGCGCCAAGGCCATCCTGAAGCACAACGTGGGCATCAAGTGTGC
>CAZLGY010000220.1:0-306 GCA_964559165.1 uncultured Chryseobacterium sp. | reverse complement strand
GGCAAGGGCAAGCTCACCATGACCTTCACCCCCGATGACGGCGGCGAAGTGCAGACCTGGAACGTATACGACTTCGAGGGCAACGGTGTGGCCTTGAGCATGTACAACACCGACGAGAGCATCGAGGGCTTCGCGCGCAGTTGCTTCAACATGGCCCTCACCAAGAAGTGGCCGCTCTACCTGAGCACGAAGAACACGATCCTGAAAAAGTACGATGGCCGCTTCAAGGACATCTTCGAGGAGGTGTACCAAAAGGACTTCAAGGCCGCGTTCCAGGAGGCCGGCATCGTTTACGAGCACCGGCTC
>CAZLGY010000219.1:0-2048 GCA_964559165.1 uncultured Chryseobacterium sp. | reverse complement strand
CTGGCCATCCTCGAGGCGGATGCCGTGGTGCTGCATGATTCCACCCCGCGCCGCGACCGACGCATGCATCTCTTCCTGTGCCGCATCGCCGACATCCCCGTGGTCCTCTATCACCAGCTCCCCGCAGAGTGCCCCTACGTCGATCGCCAGCACCAGGTGATCGCCTCCCTCGACCTGCTCAGCCGCGATCGCTCTCTCGCCGGCAGGCTCGCCGAGCTCCGCGTGCGCCTGACCTATTGGAAGGTCCGCCTGCGCGAGGGATGCCTCAGCCTGCTGCCTACATCGCTCGAACGACGCTTCCGCCGCCGCCGGTCACGCCTCTATCCAGTGCCCGCCGACCACATCACCACGCCCTGACCACAGGGGGCGCCATCCTTCATGCCCATGGACCGGGCATCGTTCACCACGATGCCCGCAACCCTGTCGCCCCATACGACCCCAACACCGGCGCGCGTGAGCACCAAGGCCGTCCCCAAGGACCACTCGTACTTCCACGAGCGCCTCGACCCGCTCGGCTGGACGCCCGAACGCGGCCGTTTCACCACGCCACAATGGGAGCATGCCGGTGGCGTTTGGCGACCCATCCCCGAAGGGCAATTCGGTCATCGCCACTTCACCCACGAGCTCTTCGATGTGGATGAGGCAGGCAACCTGCTCATCCACTACTACCGCATCACCGGCGCTCCGGCCACCTACCGCAAGGGCGATGGCCCTGTGCGCTCCTATACCATCACCCGCCTGCGCGTGCCCGAGCTGCGCAAGGACGGCTCCGTCGCCAAGTACCTCCTGCCCAAAGGCGCGGGCACCTTCCCATGGTTCCCGCCCCGCCTGATAGAAGCGTACCGCGAAAGCCGCGAGCTCGATGCGCTCGTCCTCACCGAAGGTGCCCTCAAGGCCTTCTGCGCCGCCAATGCCGGCGCCGATGTGGTGGGCCTCACCAGCATCACCCACGTTCGCGACCGCGACCGTTCCTCCGAACAGCTCCACCAGGATGTGGTGGACCTGATCCGTCGGTGCCGACCACGCAAGGTGATCTACCTGGTGGACGGCGACTGCCGCCACCTGAGCTCCAAGTGGGACCCCGAAGGCGAAGAGGACCAGCGCAACGTGGACCTCTTCGTGCGCCCCAACCAGTTCTACAGCAGCGCCAAGACGATGCGCGATCTCCTGCAGGACCTGAGCAACGAGCTCGGGTTCAGCATGTGGTTCAAGCACGTGGTGTCCGGCAGCATCGAACTGCCCCAAGGCTCCACCCCGCCCAAGGGGCTCGATGACCTGCTGCTGGCCGAGACCGCCCTGCGCGGACAACAGGCCCAGGCCTCCCTCGAATACCACATACCCGGTTGGACCGGCATGTCCGCCGAGCAGCAGGTGGCCATCGCCGAGGACCGTCGCACCAAGGCCATCGAGCAGGCCCAGGCGGACATCGTGCGCGAGCCCGCCGCGACCACCGGACCCACCCACTACTTCTTCCGCCAGAGCCTCGACCGCCTCGGGGAGATCAAGCAGTACTTCGCCCTGGGCAGCGCCGCCGAGTTCTACGCCGAGTACGGCGAACGCCTCGGCGAGCGGGCCTTCGTGTTCAATGGCACGAAGTACCAGCACGACGGCAAGGAGCTCGTGGTGATACTGCCCGCCGTGATGCGCGCCTATGTGCGCGTGGGCGACACCTATTACGAGCGTGTGCCCGTGCCCAACCGCTTCGGCCAGGCCGAGGAGCGGCTCCACGTCCGGCAGAAGGGCACCATCATCGACGACCATGGCAAGGAGATGGTCCGGCGCATCCAGAAGCTCAAGGCGTTCTGCAACGTGCCCGCGCACGAGGACTACCAGCCCATCATCGCCAACTGCCTCAACCGCTATCAGCCCTTCGAGCACCGCCCCGAACCCGGCGAGTTCCCCCACATCGACCGCTTCCTGCGCCACATCTTCGGGACAGGGCACATCGAGGTGCCCCATCCCAAGCGGACCGATGCCGATGGCCGTCCGCTCACCATGCGCGTGGGCGAACTGGACCTGGGCTATGACTACCTCCAGCTCCTCTATCG
>CAZLGY010000218.1:0-2056 GCA_964559165.1 uncultured Chryseobacterium sp. | reverse complement strand
CACCACGGTATCCGCCCCTTCAGCGCCGGGCACAAGCCATGACAGGTCCCAAACGACACCAGGCCCGGTCAGGTCCAGGTCGACCCCGTCCGCAACGGTGTTCACGTATCGCACCGTATCGCCCGCGCTGGGCATATCATTCGGGCCGACGGTGATCTGGGCGGTGGCACAGCCTGCCACCAGGCAGAACGAGAGGGCGAGAGTTCGACGCATGGTGCAACGGTTCCTCGCAAAGTTACCGGAACGGCACAAGCCACACAATGACCCCTGATGGCCCGATGCTTGCGGGGGTTCGCGTTACCTTTGAACATCCATGCGTTCCATCCTGCTCACCTGCCTTCTTTTGGCACAGCTCACCGTCCGGGCCCAGGCCTCCGGTCAGCGCGACCTCATCCAATTCAGCGGAGTGGTGGTCACCGACAGCCTGTCCCCCGTTCCGTTCACCAACATCCTCATCCGCAACACCTACCGCGGAACCATGAGCGATGTTTACGGCTACTTCAGTTTCGTGGCCCAGGAGGGCGATACCGTGCTCTTCAGTGCCGTGGGGTTCGAGCGGTCGCAGTACGTGGTCCCCACCGACCTCGGGGACAACAAATACTCGATGATCCATGTGATGAGCCGCGACACCGTCCAACTGAGGGAGCTGTCCGTGTATCCGTGGCCATCCAAGGAGCAGTTCCGCGATGCCTTCCTGAACCTGCGCCTGCCGGATGACGACTACCAGCTGGCCTTGAAGAACCTGAGCCCGGCGGAGATGGTACAGCGCATGGAGAACCTGCCTCCCGACGCCTACGAGAGCTTCAAATACCAGATGGCTCTTGACCAGACGCGCCTGTACTACGCAGGCGGAACGCCGAACATCAACCTGTTCAACCCGATCGCCTGGGCGCAGTTCCTGCAAGCCTGGCAGAACGGAGCGTTCAAGCGCAAGGAGAAATGAAGCCTTAGCGGTGCTCCCGAGGACCGGAGAAGCTCGATCTGCGTTCCCGGCGGAACGCCAAGGCCATGCCCACGCTGGCCAGCACGATGGGAATGCCCCCCATGAAGAACACCCAGAAAAAGGGCTTGCCGAGGTGATCCTGGGCGGCATCCATGAAGGAGCCGGCACCGGGCCAGCCCTCCTGGAAAAAGGACACCAGGCTGAACGCGAAGGTGGTGGTACCGACGCTGAGAACACCCACGCACAGGCTCACTATGAACGCGTTCCAGCCCTGCAACAGCACGAGGGGACCTGCCCTTGAACCAAGCTGGTGCGCGACCCATGGGCCGAACGTGAGGCAGATGAACGCCACTGCGGGAGCATCCCCGACCATGTCAGCGAGGCCGGCTGCGCCGAGCATCAGCACCATGATACCCGCTGCGGAAAGCAGTCCGAAGAACATGGCATGCCGCGCGTGGCGGGCACCCGCCCGCCGGGCAAGGAGCAGCATTTCCGCATCCCCGGCCATGCTGTCGGCGCATCGCCGGGCCTAACCCAGCACCTCCTTCACCTTGGCGCCGATCGTCGCCGGGCTGTCCACCACGTGGATCCCGCACTCGCGCATCACGGCCTTCTTGGCAGCCGCGCTCTCGTCAGCACCGCTCACGATGGCGCCAGCGTGGCCCATGGTGCGGCCCTTGGGGGCGGTCTCCCCGGCGATGAAGCCGATCACCGGCTTCTTGCAGTTGGCCTTGATCCATCGGGCGGCCTGGATCTCCAGGTCACCGCCGATCTCGCCGATCATTACGATGGCCTCGGTCTCCGGGTCGTTGGCAAAGAGTTGAACGGCTTCGAGGGTGGTGGTACCAATGATGGGGTCGCCTCCGATGCCGATGGCCGTGGTGATGCCCATGCCGGCCTTCACCACCTGATCCGCCGCCTCGTAGGTGAGGGTGCCGGACTTGGACACGATGCCCACCTTGCCCTTCCTGAACACGAACCCGGGCATGATACCGACCTTGCATTCTTCAGCGGTGATGACACCGGGGCAGTTGGGACCGATGAGGCGGCAGTCCTTGCCACGCAGGTATTCGCGGGCGACCACCGTGTCCTACACGGGGATGCCCTCGGTGA
>CAZLGY010000217.1:0-2067 GCA_964559165.1 uncultured Chryseobacterium sp. | reverse complement strand
TCGCCGACATCGGCTTCGACGTGGACATCGGTCCGCTGTTCCAGACCCCGCAGGAAGTGGCCAAGCAGGCCATCGAGAACGACGTGCACGTGCTGGGCGTGAGCAGCCTCGCCGGCGGCCACAAGACCCTGGTGCCCGAGGTGATCAAGGAACTGCGCGAGACCCACAACCGCCCCGACATCCTCGTGGTGGCCGGTGGCGTGATCCCGCCGGACCATTACCAATTCCTGAAGGATGCGGGCTGCTTCGATGTGTACGGGCCGGGTACGAAGATCCCGGTGGCGGCCCGCACCATCATCATGCGGTTGATGCGACGGTGATGGGCATCGCGCCCACCTATCGGGTGCGCACCCGTACCGTCGACCCCAGGGTCGACTTTCCGCGACTTTCTCCATGGGATAAGCGACCTTCTGATCATGGCGCCCATCTTCCACAAACACCCGCGACTACGTGGCAACGACTACACGCGTGGCGCCTATTTCGTGACGATCTGCGCCCATCGCCGTGGCGACATCTTCGGACGTATCATGGGCGCTGGATCCGACGCCCGCATGCAACTGAATGATGCAGGCCTGGTCGCACTGGACCGCTGGAACGCGATCCCTGAACACCACCCAGGAACACGGCTGGACCAACTGCAGATCATGCCGGATCATCTGCATGCGATCCTGGTGTTGAACGGTCCGGGGTCGACCCAGGGGGTCGACGCTACGGGTGCGCCCCGGACCGTTGGTGCCAGACCGCGGGGTCCTGCACCCGGATCATTGGGTGCCATCATTGCCGCGTTCAAATCGGTGACGACCAAACGCATCAACGCAGCACTTGGCCAGCCGGGCGGCACCATCTGGCAACATGGCTACCACGAACGGGCCATCCGCCGCCAGGGCGGGGAATACGGGCGCATCGCACAGTACATCACGGCGAACCCGGCTAATTGGCGGTGAACGCTCATCCGCGTGAGCGGTTGCAGCGGCGGCCCTGCGCAGGCGCGACGATGCGGATGTGCGGAGCGAGGAGGCGACCGACGGAAGCCACCGAAGCCCGCAGCCGCACACCGCGACAAGTCCAGCTACAGCCCCGGCTCAAGGCCAGGATGAACTCCACACCCGACCCGCCTTCGCCAAGGGTTCGGCTGGCAGGCCCGCGCGTTGGTTATGGAGAATAGGCGGGGCACGCCCTTATGCCGATGAGACGATCGGGCGCTCAGATGATCAGACAACGGACCACCGGACCTGCCCCGGCATTCAACCTCCTGATCGACCCACCATCTGTCTCCTTGTTCTTTTTTAGATGCTCCTACACATCATTTATAGACGATTGTTCATACTTTGATGTTCTTGGGCATCGTTGTGATGCAACGCACCGGTGGAAGAATGTGTATATTTGTGGCGTGAACGCATCGTTCATTAACTAGAACCCCGTTTACGATGCCTATCCACAACATAAACTGGCAGGCCCTGAGCGACACACAGGCGGTGGAGCGGCTGGGCACGGAACTGCGGCGCATGCGGCTTGAGCGCAACCTGAGCCAGGCCGAGGTGGCCACCCGCGCCGGCCTGGACCGCACCACCGTGGTGAAACTGGAGGCCGGCCGGGCCGCCACATTGCTCACCGTGGTGCAGGTGCTGCGCGCCATCGGGCGGCTGGAGGTGCTCGATGGCTTCCACGAGAAGCCGCGCATCACCCCCATGATGGCCCTGGAGCAGGAAACGAAATACCTCGCCAAGCAGCGCAAGCGGGCCTCGCGGCGCAAGCCCACCATCGTGCCACCCAAACCCAAGAGCACATGGTGACCAAGGCGCGGGTGAGCCTGTGGGGCCGCACCGTGGGCGCCGTGATCTGGAACGAGAAAAGCCAGCGGGCCGAGTTCCAGTACGATGCAGCGTTCTGCCGGTCGGGACTGGACGTGGCGCCGATCATGATGCCGCTGTCGCTGGCCGGCGACGGCGCCACGGTCTTCAGCTTCGGCGATGTGCGCGACGAGACCTTCCACGGTCTGCCGGGCCTGCTGTCCGACAGCCTGCCCGACCGCTTCGGCGAGCAGATCCTGAACGCATGGCTGGCCAC
>CAZLGY010000216.1:0-2088 GCA_964559165.1 uncultured Chryseobacterium sp. | reverse complement strand
CTCGTCCGCTTCCGCGACGAACGTGAGTGGGCGCAGTTCCACGACAGCAAGAACCTCGCGGCCGCCATCGGCATCGAGGCCGGTGAGCTCAATGAGCTCTTCCTCTGGAAGACCATCAAGGAAAGCGAGGGCGTGGACCGCGAACGCCTCAAGGAGGAGCTCGCCGATGTGCTCGCCTACGCCCTGCTGCTCGCCCACAAGCACGGCATCGATGTGAAGGCCGCCGTGCTGGAGAAGATCGCCAAGAACGCAGCCAAGTACCCCGTGGAAAAGGCCAGGGGGACGGCGGCCAAGTACACTGACCTGTAGGCATGATCATCTACAGCGCCAATAAGGCCAGGTTCCTGGACGACATCCTCTCGAACGACATCGAGCACATCGTCCATGAGCGCTACATCGAGCGCACCGGTCGGCGCGTGGGTCCGCAGGAGCTCAACTCCTGGAAGAACTCCCTGCTCTACGTCAACAACATCCTCGCCGACGACGACATCCCCCTGGAGACCGGTGTCTTCGTGGAGTACCACATCCAGCAGAGCACCAAGCGCGTGGACCTGCTGCTTTCGGGCATAGGCCCCGATGCCAAGCGCAACCTGGTCCTCGTGGAGCTCAAGCAGTGGAGCGATGCCGAAGTGACCGGGATGGACGGCATCGTCCGCACCCGCTTCCAAGGCGGCATGCAGGAGACCAGCCATCCCAGCTACCAGGCCTGGAGCTACGCCACCCTGCTGCGCGATTTCAACGAGGTGGTCTACGAAGGCAATGTGCATGTGCACCCCTGCGTGTATGCCCACAACTTCGCCACCGAGGGTGTGCTCGATGACCCGCGCTACCACTTCCACGTGGAGCGCGCCCCGCTCTTCCTCAAGCGCGATGCACTTCGCCTGCGGGAGTTCATCAAGCAGTTCATCCACACCGGGGACAACGGCCAGCTGCTCTTCGACATCGAGAACGGCCGCATCCGCCCCAGCAAGATGCTCGCCGAGAAGCTCTCCTCGATGCTCAAGGGCAACGAGGAGTTCGTGATGATCGATGAGCAGAAGCTCGTGTTCGAGAAGGCCATGGCCCTCACCGAACGCGGGCAGCAGGGCCGCAAGCAGGTCTTCATCGTGCAGGGCGGACCGGGCACCGGCAAGAGCGTGGTGGCCGTGAACCTGCTCGTGCGCGCCAATGCCCGGCGCTTCCTCAGCATGTACGTCACCAAGAACGCCGCCCCGCGTGCCGTGTACGAGCAGCAGCTCACCGGCTCGTTCCGCAAGACGGCGATCAATAACCTCTTCAAAGGGTCCGGTGCCTTCAAGGATGCCAGGGAGAACGCCTTCGACCTGCTCATCGTGGACGAGGCCCACCGGCTCAACGAGAAGTCCGGGCTCTACAGCAACGAGGGCATCAACCAGGTCATGGAGGTGATCCGCTCCGCGCGCACCACCGTGTTCTTCCTGGATGAAGAGCAGAAGGTGACCCTGAAGGACATTGGCAGCAAGGAGGAGATCGAGCGCTGGGCACGCGAACTGGGGGCCGACCTCCACTACGGCGAGCTGGCCTCACAGTTCCGCTGCAACGGGTCCGACGGCTACCTCGCCTGGCTGGACAACACCCTGCAGATCCGACCCACCGCCAACGACCGGCTCTCGCCCAGCGAGTTCGACTTCCGGGTGTTCGACAACCCCAGCGACCTGCGGGACCACATCTACGCGCTCAACCGCATCAACAACAAGGCGCGGATGGTGGCCGGCTACTGCTGGGACTGGGTGAGCCAGAAGAACCCCCTGATGCCCGACATCAGCTTCCCGGGCACGGACTTCCATGCCCAATGGAACCTGAAGCAGGACGGCAGCCTCTGGATCATGGCCAAGAAGTCCGTAGAACAGGTGGGCTGCATACACACCTGCCAAGGCCTCGGAGTGGACCACATCGACTTGATCGTCGGACCGGACCTAATCGTGCGCGATGGCAAGGTTTCAGAAATCCGCGCAGGCCATGGCAATGCGCCCGCAGGTGCGCGGCTGGTCGACCTGCGCGACAAATTTGTTCTGCCAGGGCTGATCGACAGCCATGTTCATCTTGATAGCGATGCCGGCGGCAATGCGG
>CAZLGY010000215.1:0-2116 GCA_964559165.1 uncultured Chryseobacterium sp. | reverse complement strand
GGTCTTCTTCCCGAACACCGTGGCGGCGCCCGCATAGTAGAAGGGCTGGGGGATGGCGACGACTTCCGCGCGGTCGGGCTTGTACGCCATGGTCGCGATCATCATGTCGGTCCGGCCCTGCTTGACGAATTCCATCCGGTTCGCCGCCCAGCGCGTGGCGCATGCTGCGCGCTATGCGCGGAACTTCAAGGATGTGTTGCTGGAGGTGTGTGAACGTAAGAAGGTGAGCATCCAGGGATTGAACGTGGAGCCCTACCGCTATAGCCCACAGACCGCGGCCTATTACTTCGAGCAGTTGGTGGATCGCTTGGAGGAGGCGGATATGGCGCCCTTTTATCAATTGATACGCGCAAAATGCCCCGAGCTGATGTGCGTGAACCTTTACGTCACCGGGCTTATCATGTTCTATGCCGGTCAGCTGGCGGGCAAGTTGCGCTCGGAGGTGGCCAACTCGGAGGAAGGCCAACAGCTCAAGACGTGGATGCCGGCGATGGGCGGTGATTGGAAGCCCATGGTGAACATCGTGTTCGCGGGCAAGGGTGCCCGGCTCTTCGATTGGTTCCGCGCCGTGGATGAATCGGCGTCGAACAAATACTACACGGACCTGTTCATCAAGGGCTTCGGGGGCATGCAGCAGGCGATCGACAACCTCTTCCCGGGCGGGTGGGAGGGTCTGCGCATGGAGCCGCCGGTGAAGATCAAGCGCACCACGGATGGCGGCGTCTCTGATATCAAATACGAGGTCTCGAAGGGATTGGCGTTCTCCACTGAACAACTCCTAGTCCCCAAGAGCGAGGAGGCCATCGAGATCTTGGGTGAGGAGGGCTTTGCCTTGAACCAGGGCGGGCAACTGAAACCCATTCCTCATGATGCGTCCATCACGCCGGAGATGTTGGAGCACATTGGAACGGCCTTCCTGTCCTCGCCACCTTCGGCCTGAAGATGACCCCGGAGGATTTCAGGGCAGGCTTCCAGTCCATGAACATCAATTCATACATCAAGGCGCACCAGGACTATCGCATGGCGAAGGAGGCCAAGAAGTTCGACTTCGTGGCCCCCATCATCATCATGGAAGGCATGAAGTTCCTGGAGGATGATCTGCTGAAAGGCATCCAGAAGCAGTAAGCACAGGCCATGAAATTCGGTGTTGTCGTTCGCATCACCCGGAAAACCATCGGTTTCTGGTACCAAGTGGATGGCTCACAGGTGGTGGCCTTGGACAGCGGGGAGGCCGACCACGAGGTGCCGCTCTGTTTCCATGTTTCGGCCACGGAGCTCACCATGGGGAGCTTGGGCCGGGAGCGGGCACAACGGAACGACCCGAATGCGTTCGTCGATTATTTCGGCTTGGTGGCTCGTGATGGGGTTCGGCAATTCGCATTGCACGGGGAAGAGCGCCCGGTGAAGCAGTTGCTGGTGCTGGGTATTGAGACTCAACTGCGGCGCATTCTGCGCAGTGAGTTGTACCGGGATGAGCCGTTGGAGACCCTGCGGCCTGACCTGTGCCTGCGCCTTTGGTTCGGGCCTGATGTGGTGGAGAAGGAGCGGATGTTGGTGGAAACCCTGCTGCGTGATTCGGGTTTTGGAAACTTGGCCCGTGTGGACGCTGAGGCCGCCTGGCTGGAGGCCCTGCGGGCGGAGCATATTCATGCAGCATCTGGTCCGCTGCTTCAGGTGCAGGGCCTGCATGGGGATCTGTACCTGCGCATGTACCGCACACCTTCGAGCGCAGTAGTGGCCTCGAAGACACTTGAGGGGATGGGGGCGGATCCGCGGGTGCGCATCCTCGCGGAACTGTTGGTGGAGGATATCATCGCCGGAAATCCGGGTCTGAGCATCGACCTGAAGCGCGAGGTGGAACACCTGCTACCCTTGTCCGTCGAATTGCTCGAAGCCGGGAAGCCTTTGTTGCGTGGCGATGCCATCCTGAGTGGTGGAGGTTCTCGTTACTACAATGTGCGGCTCAAGGACGTGGAGGAGCGCATGGCCAACCGATCGGACTTCCAGCGGGTGGTGGTTGCCATCGAGGACCTGCTGCGCGACCAAGGCGCGGATACCCACACCACGATCCTCTTGGATGGTGAAGGGACGGACACAACCTTCTTCAAGCAGCGGC
>CAZLGY010000214.1:282-2187 GCA_964559165.1 uncultured Chryseobacterium sp. | reverse complement strand
TGGGGTTGCTGTACTTCACCTTCCGCTCGTTGCCGAACGCGCTGCTCATCTTCACCGCGGTGCCGCTGAGCGCCATTGGTGGGGTGGCAGCGCTCTACCTGCGGGGCATGCCCTTCAGCATCAGTGCTGGTGTGGGCTTCATTGCGCTCTTCGGCGTGGCAGTGCTCAACGGCATGGTGCTCATCAGCACCTTCCAGCAATTGGCCAGGGAGGGCGTGGACGATGTGGTGGAACGCGTCCGCAAGGGCACGGTTCTCCGGCTGCGGCCCGTGCTGATGACCGCCAGCGTGGCCTCGCTCGGCTTCCTGCCCATGGCGCTCAGTGGAAGTGCCGGCGCGGAGGTGCAGCGTCCGTTGGCGACGGTGGTCATCGGTGGGCTCGTCACCGCCACCTTGCTCACGTTGGTGGTGCTGCCGGTGCTCTATGTGATGGTATGGAGCCGTGTAAAGCGGTCCGCTGTCCCGGTGAAGGCTGCCTTGCTGCTGTTGGCCCTTGGTGGCGCAGCCCAACTGGAGGCACAGGAGCTTCCTCGGTTCACGTTGGAAGCTGCCCTTGATACCGCCCATGCTCTGAACCCTGGACTGCAGCAGGCACGCAAGCTCACCGAAGCATCTGATGCGTTGCGCCGCACCGGTTCGGAACTACCCGCGATCAGCCTCATGTACATGCAGGGGCAGTACAACGGGTACGCCAAGGACGACAACAACATCACCATCCAGCAGACCATTCCCTTCCCCACGCGCATGGCCGCACGGTCGGGGCTGGTGAAGGCTGAAGCGGAAGCGCAACTGATGCGGGAAGCGGTCGCTGTGGCGGATCTGGACATGGCTTTGAAGCAGAGCTACCAGCGCTTGGGCTATCTCCAGGCACGCGACAGGTTGTTGCGCGAACAGGACAGCCTGTATGCCGGGCTGTTGCGCGTGGAGGATTTACGCTTCGCCACGGGTGAGGCCGCCCAGCTCGCCCGCACATCGGCTGAAGTGCGCAGTTTGGAAGCGCGGGAGCAATGGGAGCGCAACCGCGCGGATCTCCGCACCGAACAGGTCCGTTTCGGCATGTTGCTCGGCTTGAACGGACCGGCCGATCGGGTTCCTGCGCCCTTCACGGCGCTCGTACCCCTGTCCTTGGATACCGCCGTGCGCGCGCCGGATGTGGCGCTGCTGCAGCGTGAAGCACAAGTAGCCGAGCTCGGCCATCGCGCGGAGCGACAGAACCTGCTCCCGGACATCACGCTCGGTTACTTCAACCAGACACTCATCGGTGCGCCGATGGGGCCGGGCAGCGAAGTGCTGGCCACGCGGACCGACCGCTTTACCGGCTTCATGGCGGGGATCAGTCTTCCGCTCTGGTTCGTGCCCCACACATCGCGCGCCAAGGCCGGTGGTTTGCGTGAAGAGGCCGCCCTGCTTGCTGCCGAAGAAGGCAGCAGGCAGTTCCGCACTGCGCTGGAACAGGCCCTCGCCCAGTACCAGAAGGACCGTGCCACCCTGGATCGTTACGAAGCCTCCGTGCTTCCGCAGGCCGAACGCATCCTTCAGGCCACCCAGAAGGCGTATGCGGCTGGCGAGATCGGTCAGGCCGAGCATGTGCTCAATATGCAGCAGGTGAACGCCATCCGGCGCGATCACCTGGACACCGTGAACAGCCTGAACGGCACGGTGCTCCTCATCGAACGTCTTTCCGCATCAGGCCGCACGAACCCATGAACCGAACGACCATGAACACGAACTCAAGTACCTTCTGGATGCTCGTCATCCTGTTGCTGGTGCTTCAGGCCTGCTCCACACCTGTGGAAGAGGCTTCCGCACCCGAGGAACACGCTCACGACCATGCACTCGGCACTGATACCCTCAACACCGAGGTAACCCTAACTCCCGAGCAATTCGCTGCGCTCGCCATCCCCTT
>CAZLGY010000214.1:0-272 GCA_964559165.1 uncultured Chryseobacterium sp. | reverse complement strand
GTCGCGTGATGACCTCCCCGGTGAGCAAGGCCCAGGTCACCAGCCCCATCACCGCCAAGGTGGTGGATGTGCTGGTGGATGAAGGCGCTGCTGTGACCAAGGGGCAGCCGCTGGTGGCCTTCGCCGATCCCGGCTTCTTCAAGCTGCAGGAGGAATACCTGTCCGCACGGGCGCAGCGCACACAGGCTATGGCCGAACTTGAACGGCAGCGCACCCTGCTGGCCGGTGATGCCACTGCGCGCAAGTCCGCTGAACAGGCAGAAGCCAGGGCT
>CAZLGY010000213.1:0-2194 GCA_964559165.1 uncultured Chryseobacterium sp. | reverse complement strand
TCACCTTCATCTGCACGCACAACAGCCGGCGCAGCCACCTGAGCCAGCTGTGGGCGGCCACCGCGGCGTGGAGCTACGGACAGGACCACGTGCGCACTTACAGCGGGGGCACCGAGGCCACCGCCTTCAATCCCCGTGCCGTGGCAGCCGTGGAGCGCGCAGGCTTCCAGGTGGTGAAGCCGGAAGGGAAGAACCCGGTGTACGAAGTGTCGTTCACGAAGGACCATGCCGCCGAACGCTGCTGGAGCAAGAAGTACGACGACCCGGCGAACCCACAGAAGGACTTCTGCGCCGTGATGACCTGTACCGAGGCCGACAAGAACTGCCCCATCGTATCCGGTGCACTGGACCGCATCCCCCTGCCTTTCAATGATCCCAAGGTGGCGGACAACACGGCGGAGGAGGCAGCACGCTACGACGAGCGCTGCCTGCAGATCGCGGTGGAGCTGTGGTATGTGATGCAACAGGCGGCGCGATGAACAAGCGCCTCTCCTTCCTGGACCGCTACCTCACGCTCTGGATCTTCCTGGCCATGCTGGTGGGCGTAGCCATCGGCGCCTTTCTGCCGGGCGTCACCACCGCCATCGACCAGGCCTCCAACGGCACTACGAACATCCCGCTCGCCATCGGTCTCATCCTGATGATGGTGCCCCCGCTGGCCAAGGTGGACTACGCCAAGTTGCCCCGTGTGTTCAAGCACCGGCGCGTGCTGGGCACCGGCCTGTTCATGAGCTGGGTCGTGGGACCGGCGCTGATGTTCGTGCTTGCACTGATCTTCCTGCGCGCGTTCCCGGAGTACTTCTCCGGCGTGATGCTCATCGCGTTGGCGCCCTGCATCGCCATGGTGCTGGTGTGGAACGATCTGGCGCAAGGCGACCGGGAGCTCGCCGCCGGGCTCGTCGCACTGAACAGCATCCTGCAGATCCTCTTCTACAGCAGCTATGCCTGGCTCTATGTCACCGTGCTGCCGCCGCTGTTCGGGGTGGAGGGTTATGCGGTGGACGTCACCATCGGTGAGATCACGCGCACGGTGCTTATCTACCTCGGCACGCCCTTCGCCGCGGGCTTCCTTCTGCGTGCGGTGCTGGCGCGTTGGAAGGGTGAGGAGTGGTACATGCAGCGCTTCATCCCGGCCATCGCCCCCGTCACGCTCGTGGCGCTGCTCTTCACCATCGTGGTGATGTTCAGCCTCAAGGGGCGCATGATCATGGACATCCCGCTGGACGTGGTGCGCGTGGCCGTACCGCTCACGCTCTTCTTCCTGTTCATGTTCCTCAGTACGTTCTTCCTCGTGCACCGGCTGGGCGGCACCTACCAGGAACGCACCACCCTCGCCTTCACGGCCGGCAGCAACAATTTCGAACTGGGCATCGCCGTGGCCATCGCGGTGTTCGGCCTCAACTCCGGCCAGGCCTTCGCTGCCGTGGTGGGCCCGTTGATCGAAGTGCCGGTGCTCATCAGCCTGGTGAACTTCGCCTTGAAGCGCATGGTCATCTCCCCACAACGAACGTAATGGAACCCCGCACCGCCTCCCTGCTCGCCCTCTTCACCGAAGGCCGCACCCGCTTCACCAAGGTGCTCGACACGCTCACCGCGGCCGACCTGACGAAGAAGCTTGCGCCTTCGCCCAACAGCGCCGGCTTCCTGGTCCGGCACATCGGCGATGTGGAGCTGCTCTTCGCCAAGAACGTGTTCGGCCTGCACGGTGTGAGCGTTCATGCAAGCACCGTGGCCAAGGGACTCGATACCGGGGAGTGGACCGACCTCAATGCGCTGAAGGCCTATGTGCAGGAAAGCGCGGACACGCTGCGTCGCGCCATCGAGGCCACCCCCGATGCAGATTGGGACACGGTGATCGAGACCAAGGAGTTCGGGCGGAAGAGCAAGGCGGAAGCGCTGGGCCGCATCGTGACGCACACCGCCTACCACGCCGGGCAGCTGGCGATGGTGGTGAAGTACGGATAGGGCCCACAGCCGGCGCGACCATGGACGCCTCCCTCCTCCTCATACCCCTCGCCGCCCTAGCCGCCTCGCTGGTCACGCTTATCAGCGGCTTCGGGCTGGGCACCCTGCTGTTGCCGGTCTTCGCGCTCTTCTTCCCGCTGGAGATGGCCATCCTGCTCACCGCCGTGGTTCACCTGCTGAACAACGGCTTCAAGCTGGCACTGCTCTGGAAGGACATCCACTGGCGCAC
>CAZLGY010000212.1:0-2219 GCA_964559165.1 uncultured Chryseobacterium sp. | reverse complement strand
CGTGCTGATCGCCGGAATCACCGGCCACATCTGCGACAGCTGCATCGCACAGGCGCAGAACATCATCTCCGAGGAGCTCAGCCAGCGCTCGCGCACGGAGATCGAGGGCAGCCTGATCCTGCAGCGCCCGTCGGACATCAAGCGCTTCCTGGACGAGTACGTGATCGGGCAGGACGAGGCCAAGAAAGTGCTGAGCGTGGCGGTGTACAACCACTACAAGCGCCTCCTGCAGAAGCCCTCCAAGGGGGGGGATGAGGTGGAGATCGAGAAGAGCAACATCATCCTGGTGGGGGAGACGGGTACGGGCAAGACCCTGCTGGCCCGCACCATAGCCCGCATGCTCAACGTGCCCTTCTGCATCGCCGATGCCACGGTGCTCACCGAGGCCGGCTATGTGGGCGAGGACGTGGAGAGCATCCTGAGCCGCCTGCTGCAGGCGGCTGACTACGACGTAAGCAAGGCCGAGCGCGGCATCGTCTTCATCGACGAGATCGACAAGATCAGCCGCAAGAGCGACACCCCCAGCATTACGCGTGATGTGAGCGGAGAGGGCGTGCAACAGGCGCTCCTGAAGCTATTGGAGGGAAGCACGGTGAGCGTACCTCCGCAGGGCGGGCGCAAACATCCCGAACAAAAGCTCATCCAGGTCGATACCCGCAACATCCTCTTCATCTGCGGCGGCGCTTTCGACGGGATCCAGAAGATCATCGCCCGCCGGGTCAAGAGCAGCGCCGTCGGATACAGTGCGAGCAAGGAGGGCCGGGTCAGCGACGATAACCTGTTGCAGTACGTGAGCCCCACGGACCTGCGCAGTTATGGCCTCATTCCAGAACTGATCGGGCGCTTCCCGGTGCTCACCTACCTGGATCCGCTCGACAAGGAAAGCCTGCGCCGCATCCTCACCGAGCCCAAGAACGCGCTGGTGAAACAGTACGTGAAACTGTTCGAAATGGACAAGGTGAAGCTGACCTTCGACAAGAAGGTGCTGGACCTCATCGTGGAGAAGGCCCTGGAATACCGTCTCGGAGCGCGCGGGCTTCGCAGCATCTGCGAAGCGATCATGACCGATGCCATGTATGAGATCCCGGGTTCGGAGGAGAAGCCTGCCGAATTGCGTGTCACCCTCAGCTATGCGCGTGACAAGTTCGAACGCTCCCGCTTGAGCAACCTGAAGGTGGCCTGATCGCGCCCGGGTTGATGGCCGTATCTTGGTCCGGTCGAACAAGCGGAGGAACCGCTTGTTCCTCCAATTCCGTCAACCTACCATGAAGTACACATTCCTATTCGCCGCGTTGCTGTCCAGCGCCTCCGCCATTGCCCAGGACCTGCCCCAACCAAGCCCCCCGGGCGAGGTCCAACAGGTGGTGGGGCTTACACAGGTGCATGTCACCTATGCCCGTCCCAGTGCGAAGGGACGAAAGATCTTCGGAGAACTCGTCCCCTTCGGCAAGGTGTGGCGCACGGGCGCCAACCGCTGCACCATCATCTCCGTCGATGGTGACGTGCAGGTGCAGGGGAGCACGCTTCCCGCTGGCAAATACTCCATCTTCACCACCCCCGGCAAGGAGACGTGGCTTGTACATTTCAACCGCAACATCGAATTGTGGGGTGAGGAGGACCGCAAGCCAGAGGAGGATGTGCTCACCGTGAAGGCCGCCCCCGTGGCCTGCGAGTTCACGGAGACCTTCACCATCGGGTTCGGGGACCTTGCCAAGGATGGAGCCAACCTGGATCTGCGCTGGGAGAACACCCGCGTCGCGCTCAGCATTTCAGCCGATGCCACGAAGCGTGCGTTGATGAACATCCAGCGCGCACTGGCCGACCCGGCTGCGGATTTCCGGGCCTATCACAACAGCGCACGGTTCATGGTGGACCGCGGTGTGGATGCACCCACAGCCTTGAAGTACGCACAAACCAGCGTTGACAAGGAGATGAAGTTCTGGAACATGCATACGCTGGCGCTGGCACTTGCCCAGAACGGCCAGTATGAGAAAGCCATTGAGACCGCTGAAAAGAGCTTGTCGCTGGCGCAGGCCGCCAACTACGATGCCTATGTATCCATGAACAAGCAGAAGATCGAGGAGTGGTCGAAGATGAAGTGATCGACCATCGATGCACGCTTCGAGGCCCTCGGGAGACCGGGGGCTTCGCCGTTCTATGGGGTCCTCGTGGGCGGCAGCATAGCCTGTATCCCCACCGCCAGCACCACCACGATCGCC
>CAZLGY010000211.1:0-2237 GCA_964559165.1 uncultured Chryseobacterium sp. | reverse complement strand
GGAGCTGGTGAAGAGCCCCGCCGGCGGCTGGCAGTGGCTGGCCAAGGACGTGAAGCCCGAGCACATGATCCCCGACGCGCACGACCCCAACGTGAAGCACCGCCCCGCGATGACCACGGCCGACCTTTCGCTGCGCTTCGATCCGATCTACGAACCGATCAGCCGACGCTTCCACCAGGACCCGCAGGCCTTCGCCGATGCCTTCGCCCGCGCCTGGTTCAAGCTCACGCACCGCGACATGGGCCCCAAGAGCCTTTACCTCGGACCCGAAGTGCCGAAGGAGGACCTCATCTGGCAGGATCCCATCCCTGCTGGCACCAAGCTGTCCGATGCTGATGTAGCCGCCCTGAAGGGCAGCATCCTCGCAAGCGGCCTCAGCGTGAGCGAACTGGTCGCCACGGCGTGGGCCAGCGCTTCCACCTTCCGCGGCAGCGACAAGCGCGGCGGTGCCAACGGTGCCCGGGTGCGCCTTGCTCCCCAGAAGTTCTGGGCGGTGAACGACCCTGCGCAGCTCGGCAAGGTGCTTGGCGCAATGGAGAAGATCCAGGCCGATCTCAAGGCCAGCGGCAAGCAGGTGTCCATGGCTGACCTGATCGTGCTCGGTGGCAGCGCCGCCGTGGAGAAGGCCGCCAAGGATGCGGGTTTCAACTTCAGCGTGCCCTTCAGCAGCGGCCGCGGCGATGCCAGCCAGGAGCACACCGACGTGGAGAGTTTCGCCGTGATGGAGCCCCAGGCCGACGGCTTCCGCAACTACCAGAAGAAGACCTACAGCGTACCCGCTGAAGAGATGCTCGTGGACCGCGCACAATTGCTCACCTTGAGCGCGCCTGAGATGACCGTGCTCGTGGGTGGCCTCCGTGTGCTCGGTGCCAACACCGGCGGCAGCGGCCATGGCGTGTTCACCGACAAGGTGGGCCAGCTCACCAACGACTTCTTCGTGAACCTGCTTGACATGCGCCACGCCTGGGCCCCCAAGGCCGGTGAGGAAGGCGTCTATGGCAGCCACGATCGCAAGACCGGCGAGCGCAACTGGACGGGCACACGTGTGGACCTGGTCTTCGGCAGCAATTCGCAGCTGCGCGCCATCGCCGAGATCTATGCCCAGCACGACAGCAAGGAGAAGTTCGTGAAGGACTTCGTGAAGGCATGGGTGAAGGTGATGGAGCTGGACCGCTGCGGCTGGAACTGAGCGGACGCATGCTAATGATCGGCACGAAGGCGGTCCGGTGGGCCGCCTTCGTTCGTTGCCGGGGGATGAGATGATGTACAAGTGGAGCTGGCCCGCGCAGGTGCATCTCTGGCTTTTTCATTGATCATTGCAGCCATCATCCGGCTACCGCAATTCCTGTCGGACCTGCGCATCATGAACATGATCACCGTCGGGAACATCTGCCATCCTGGCGTGTTCCATTGGGTGGTGTGGTTCTTGTGAAGAGCCTTTGCACCCATGGAACGGATCCTCATGTACATCGTAGTTGGTCTGGTTGTGGCGTTCGTGGGCCTTCAGGCCTGGACCACCATGAGCACCAAGGGCACCCCCCAGCAGCCGTACACCGTTCTGGCCACCATGGGTGAGTTTGAAGTGCGGCACTACCCCGAAGCCCTTTCCGCTTCGGTTGTCCGTAGCGGGGGCGCTTACCGCGACGTTGCGAACAACAGCTTCCGCAGCCTGGCCGGGTACATCTTCGGAGGCAACGCGCAGGGGCGCCAGATCGCCATGACGGCACCGGTGCACATGGAGATGGGCGCGGACAGTTCGCGCATGCGCTTCATCATGCCAGAGGGGCTCACCATGGACAGCCTGCCCACCCCCAACGATCCCGGGGTGAAGCTGGAGCGTGTGCCTGCCGAGACCGTGGCCGTTCTCCGTTTCGGTGGTTTCGCCAAGGACGAGGCCATCGCGGAATATGCGCGGGAGCTGCTGGCGCAGTTGAGGACCGCAGGTGTGGAACCCATGGGCCCGGTGCGCTTCCTGGGGTACGATCCGCCCTGGCAACTGGTGGCACGCCGCAACGAGGTGATCGTTGCGGTGAAGTGGCCCAAGTGAAGAAACCGGACCGGCTTATCAGTGCTTGCCCTGCGCGGCGAGCCAACGTTCGGCATCCAGCGCAGCTATGCACCCGCTGCCTGCACTTGTAACGGCTTGCCGTAAACCTTGTCGGCGCAAGCCCCAGGAACAAACTTGCCGGGCGCATTGGCGCTGATGCAGTAAAGGTGGTGGTCCAGGTTGCCGGCGG
>CAZLGY010000210.1:1783-2278 GCA_964559165.1 uncultured Chryseobacterium sp. | reverse complement strand
CATCTGCGACAGCACCGGGAGGGCGAACGCGGCGGTCTTGCCGGTACCGGTCTGTGCGCAACCGAGGAGGTCGCGGCCCTTGACCAGGTGCGGGATGGCCTGCTCCTGGATGGGGGTGGGGTGGGTGTACCCTTCGGTCTGAAGGGCTTTCAGGATGGGCTCAATGAGCCCGAGGTCGTTGAACGTGGAACGTTCCATTCGTGTATGCGCAGATGGATCCCTGCACAGGATGTGTGGTGGTGCACGCAGGTCATTGAGCCTGAGCACACCGGTGATGGTGTTGGCTGCCCCTACGATCGGTCCGGCGTTCAATGAGCCGCTGGTGGAAGGCGCCTGGACAATTGCTCGGAAGCGAGAGCTGGGCGCGGGGGGCGTGTCCACGTTGCTGTGAACGATGCAAAGATAGGGTAAATGGGGGAGATTGTGTGGATGGCCTTGTTGCGGGGTCCGTGCCCACGCATGCAAAAGCCCCGCCGATACAGGACCAGCGGGGCT
>CAZLGY010000210.1:0-1773 GCA_964559165.1 uncultured Chryseobacterium sp. | reverse complement strand
TCTCCTTGATGCCGCCCACGCTGCTGAGCACGCCGGTGGCCTCGTAGGGCATGTAGATCACCTTGTTGTTCTGGCCGCTGGTCATCTCCTTCAGCGTCTCCAGGTACTTCATGGCGATGAGGTAGTTGGTGGGGTCGGCGTTGGAACCCTTGATGGCCTCGGTGACCAGGCGGATGGCCTCCGCTTCACCTTGGGCGCGGCGGATACGGGATTGTGCATCACCTTCCGCTTCCAGGATCTGGGCCTGCTTCTGACCCTCGGCCGTGGTGATCTCCGCCTGCTGCACACCTTCCGCCTGCAACACGGCGGCACGCTTGCTTCCCTCGGCATCGATGATCTGGGCACGGCGGTCGCGTTCCGCCCGCATCTGCTTCTCCATGGCCTCGCGGATGTCCCGCGGAGGATTGATGTCCTGGAGTTCAACCCGGTTCACCTTCACCCCCCACTTGTTGCTGGCCTCGTCCAGGATCTGGCGCAACTTCATGTTGATGGTGTCGCGGCTGGTGAGCGTCTCATCCAGGTCGAGCTCACCGATCACGTTACGCAGGGTGGTCTGTGTCAGCTTCTCAATGGCCAGGGGCAGGTTCTCGATCTCGTACATCGCCTTCACGGGGTCCATCACCTGGAAATAGAGCAACGCGTTGATCTCGGTCATCACATTGTCCTTCGTGATCACGTTCTGGCGTGGGAAATCGTAAACCGTTTCGCGCAGGTCGATGCGTTCCTTCTTCACGAACTGCACGTACTTGTTGCCATCGGGAAGGTCACGGGTGAACCGGAACACGATCTCGCGTGGCTTGTCGAAGACGGGAATGATGACATTGAAGCCTGCCGTGAGGGTGGTGCGGTACTTGCCCAGCCGCTCGATGACCATGGCTTCGCTCTGTTGTACGATGCGCACGCCCTTCACGATGATGAAGACGATGAGGAAGGCGAACAGGATCAGGATGATGGTTCCGGCGTTCATGGGCGGTTCTATTTGCTGGGTTCGGAGGGGGAGGTCAGGCGGTTGCGAGGGGTTTGACGATGAGCGTGTTGCTTTCCACGCGCACCACTTCCACAAGGTCGCCCACACGGAGGGCGCGGTCGCTCACACATTCGGCACGCCAATCATCACCGGCGGCAGCCACACGGCCCAGGCGCAGGCCGGGATCGAAGTCCTGTGTGACCCTTCCCCGTTGGCCGGTGAGGGCGTCCATGTTGGTGCGCACGTCCGGTGCGTTCCACATGCGCTTCATCAGCACCGGGCGGATGGTGAAGAACGCCAGGAGGCTGAACGCTGAAAAGGCGATCAGTTGGGCGCCGGCACCCAGCCCGATGGCCGCGACGATGCTGGCGCCCAGCCCGCCCACCCCGAGGCAGAGCAGGAAGAAACCGGGCACGAAGATCTCGGCGATGAACAGGAGGATGGCCAGGCCGGCCCACCAATGCCATTGAAAGAATTCCATGGTCGTTCGTTCTACGCTCCGAAGATAGTCGGCAGGGGAAGACCGCCTCCGCCATGGAATGATGAACGGGAGCAGGTGAAGGTCGAACGGCAATGGTCCAGTGCAGCCGAAGGTCGCAGGCAGGAGCCGCGATCCGGATGAACCATCATCTTTGTGCCATCAACCGCGCTCGAATGCTAAAAGGCAAGACCGTCGCCGTCGTCGTTCCCTGCTATAATGAGGAGAGCCAGATCGGCTTCGTGATCGGGACGATGCCCGACTTCGTGGACCGCATCGTGGTGGTGAACGACTGCAGCCCCGACCGCACGGCCGAGGTGGTGAACGA
>CAZLGY010000209.1:0-2281 GCA_964559165.1 uncultured Chryseobacterium sp. | reverse complement strand
TGTTATTAACGTGCACGAAGAAGTGCTTGTCGCCGGCCATGAACAGGGGGATCATGCCCAGGCGCGGCTGCTTCAGCCAGGCTTCCATGTTCAACCGCACGTTGCGGCGCTTCATCTTGATATCCGCGCTGATCAGGATATTCTCCACCCCGAGCTTGCCGGTCATCCGCGCGATGTTGCGGCGCGCCAGGTCGGTCACCAGCCCCCAGTCGTAGGTGAAGGTGAGCGGGGTCATGCCGAACTCCTTCACCAGCAGGTGCAGGCCGTAGCTGCTGTCGCGACCACCACTGAAGGCCACGATGCAGTCCTGCTTGCCATCGTTGCGGCGGTATTTCTTCAGCACCTCCTCGAACTGGGGGCGCTTGTCCACCTTCAGGCCCTTCGGCTTGTAGCTGTGGCAGTAGTTGCACACCCCTTTCGCATCATAGCTGATGTAGGGGAAGGTCTCGGGCAGCAGGCATTTGCTGCAGCGCCTGATGGTGCGCATCACCTCCTCGGGGAACTCGATCAGCGTGCGCAGCCGTCCCTCGTCGCTCGTGGCGATCGCCGGGGCCGAGGCCTTCCCTCCTTGCGAATGGTCGGTGATGCGGTATGGCTGCACTGTGGCAAGGGCGGGCCCGGCGGCAGTGTCCTTGAGGCTGAATTCAGTGATGGAGAACGATGCCAGGTCGATGAGCTTGCCGGTGAAGGGTGCGAGCCAGGTGGCCTCGAGCCCACCGAACCGGGACTTCATGCCCTCCTTATCGCGGAAGGTGCGCAGGATGTAGGCCTCCGAGGCGAAGACCAGGCTTCCCTTGGGGTCGGTGAGCGTGTAGAATGAACCGGTGTTGGAGGCCAGCAGCACCTGTGCAGCATCCTCGAACAGGATGGCCACACTGGCCGCGCCCTCCATCTCGGCGAACACGGCGCGCACGGCCTCCACCGGCCCCTTCCCTTCCTTCAGGAACAGTCGGAAGAGCGCGGCGAGCACCTCGGTGTCCACCTCGTACCGGCGCTCGATACGACCGGCGTACTTGGCCCACAGCGCATCCACGTTCGTCACGATCCCGTTGTGGATCATGACGATGCCGTCCTTGATGACGGGCTGGTTGTTGAAGTTGTGCTCCTGGCTGCCGTTGGTCACCAGGCGGCTGTGGGCGATCAAGGCCAGTTCGCGCTGCCCATCGGTGAAGGACGGTGTGAGGGCCTGCTCCAGGAAGCTGTGGTAGGCCGCTGACCGGATGAGGTCGGTGGCCGGTACGTCGTCCTTGGTCACATGGATGGTGCGCCCGACCGAATCGCGCACGGCGATGCCGCTGCTCTCCTTGCCGCGCGATTCGCTCAGCACGAAGAGCTCTCTCATCGCCCCCTCCGTGAACGCCCGATCCAGCCCGGCACCGGGCTTTGCGATGATCCCGAAAATTCCACACATGGCCGCTAAAGATACCGGGCGAACACCGATGCTCTATTTGTACAGCCGTTCATTATCCTGCATGTCCATCCACATACCGAAGATCAGCGCTTGGAAACCACTGGTGGCAAGGAACAGGAAAGCGATCAACGGCTCGGTGTTCACCGTGGCACCGGTGATGAAAGCTTTGCCGATCTTCCACGCATAGGGCAGGCTGATCAACAGCGCCAGGAAGCTGTAGTTGTAGAAGATGAACAGCGGGTGGAAGTCCTTGAAGAGGTACTTGCGCCACAGGCGGATGAAGAAGCTCTTGATCAGCAGGCGGCTCACCCGGGGGATCACCTTCATCACCTTCATCTTGCTCTGCTCGCCCACGCGGTACACGGGCTTGATCTCCACCTCGCGAAGGGTGCATTGGGCGATGTTGAGCTTCACCAGCATGTCGTTCGGCATGCCGTAGCCGCTGGCCAGCTTGGTGAGGATGCTGAGGATGCTGTTGCCGAAGAAGCGCACGCGCGGGATCACCAGCCAGGCGCTGCGGTGGATGAGGCGGTTGCCCTTCACATAGTCGATGCCCTCGTCGATCACCGGCAGGCAGATGCTCTCCAGTTCGTGGGGGTCCATCTGGCCGTCGCCGGCCATCACCGCGGTGCAGTCGATGGCGTGGTCCTGGCACCATTTGTAGCCGCGCGCGATGCCGGCCCCCACCCCGCCGTTCTGCAGGTTGTTGATCAGGATGATGCGGTCGGTCTCCGGATGCTCGTTCACCACCTCGCTGGGCACGTAGTGGGCCATCTCGCGCTCACTCTCCTCCTGCAGCACCAGCTCCGCCTCGTTCCAGCGGGTGCGCTCCACCTTGTAGGGCGGGATGCGCTTCCCTTCGCCTTTCGC
>CAZLGY010000208.1:0-2293 GCA_964559165.1 uncultured Chryseobacterium sp. | reverse complement strand
CTGCTGGCCAACCTGCAGACGCAACTCGAGGCCTTCAACGGAACAATCTTCACGCCGCGGGACATGACCCGCCTGCTGAACCACCTGCAGAAGGGCACCCTCTACGACCGCAGCAAGATCCTGCGCGACCGCTACGCCCTTGAGCGTGAGGACGGCACGGTGACCTATGTACGCTTCTTCGATGGCGGCGACCCTGCGGCCAACAAGTGGCAAGTGACGCAACAGGTGACCAACGTGGGCAGCTACACCAACCGCTACGATGTCACCATCCTGTGCAACGGCCTGCCCGTGGTGCAGGTGGAGCTGAAGCGCAGCGGGCTGGAGCTGAAGGAGGCCTTCAACCAGATCATCCGCTACAAGCGCCACAGCTACTGGGCCAACGGCGGGCTGTTCCAGTACATCCAGCTCTTCGCCATCAGCAACGGGGTGAACACGAAGTACTACGTGAACAACCCCATCGAGGCGCTCAGCTTCGCGCAGACGTTCTACTGGACGGACGAGCATAGCCGGCGCAAGAGCGCCCTGAAGGATTTCGCAGCAGACCTGCTAAGCATACCGCGCCTGGGCCGCATGTTGGGCCATTACATCGTGCTGAACGATGAGGACCGGAAGCTGATGGTGCTGCGCCCCTACCAGGTGTATGCCGTGGAGGGGCTGGTGGACAAGGTGCGACGGTACGACCCTGCCCCCAAGGAGCGCACGGACAATTACGGCTACATCTGGCACACCACCGGCAGTGGCAAGACCCTCACCAGCTTCAAGGCCAGCCAGGTGATCATGGGCCTGCCCGAGGTGGCCAAGGTGGTCTTCGTCGTGGACCGCAAGGACCTCGACTACAAGACCATGGAGGACGGCAACGGCTACAAGGAGGGCGGCGCGGAGGCCACCGAGAACACGCGCGGCCTGGTGGAGCAGTTGGGGGACCCGAACACCAAGCTCATCGTCACCACCATCCAGAAGCTGCACATCGCCATCAGCAAGGTGCGGCACGAGAAGAAGGTGGAGTCCCTGAAGGAGGCGCGCATGGTCTTCATCTTCGATGAGTGCCACCGCAGCCAGTTCGGCAAGACGCACGGCGACATCACCAGCTATTTCACCAACGCCCAGCTCTTCGGCTTTACGGGCACGCCCATCTTCGCCAAGAACGCCAGCACCAACGACCTGGGCAAGCGCACCACCAAGCAGCTCTTCGGCGAGTGCCTGCACAAGTACGTGATCACAGATGCCATCCGCGATGAGAACGTGCTGCGCTTTGCCGTGGAATACGTAGGCCGATACCGCCAGACCAACGCGACGGAGCTGGACATCGAGGTGGAGGACATTGACCGGAGCGAGGTGTTCGATGATGACCGCCGCCTGGCCAAGATCGTTGACCACATCCTGGCCATCCATGACCGCAAGACCCACGATCGCGAATACAGCGCACTGTTCGCCATCAGCAGCATCCCCACCCTGCTGAAGTACTATGACCTCTTCCAGCAGCGCAAGGCTGAAGGGCTGCACGATCTGCGCATCGCGGCCATCTACAGCTACGGCACCAACGAGGAGGACGGTGAGGCCATCGGCGCCCTGCCCGATGACACCCAGCTGGCCAGCGAGCCGCCCGCAGCCTATGGCGCCGGCCACAGCCGCGACGGCATCGAGCGCATCATCGCCAACTACAATGCCCAGTTCGGCACCGCCTTCAGTAGCAAGGATGAGAAGGGGATGGAGAAGTATTTCCAGAGCATCACCAAGAAGCTCCGCGAACGCGAAAAGGCCGACAAGGACAGCGACCGCATCGATCTGGTGCTGGTGGTGAACATGATGCTCACCGGCTTCGATGCCAAGAAGGTGAACACCCTGTACGTGGACAAGCGCCTGCGCTACCACGGGCTCATCCAGGCCTACAGCCGCACCAACCGCATCCTCAACGAGAAGAAGAGCCAGGGCAACATCGTGGCCTACCGCAACCTGAAGGAGGCCACGGACGATGCGCTCGCCCTGTTCAGCAACAAGAACGCGAAAGAGGTCATCTTCCTGCCCTCCTACACGCAGCTGGTGGCCGAGTTCCAGACGGCGCTGGGCAGGCTCCATGAAGTGGCCCCCACAGTGGCCTCCGTGGATGCCCTGCGGGATGAGGAGGACCAGCTGGCCTTCGTGGCGGCGTTCCGCGACCTGCTCAGGACGCACAACGTGCTGAAGACCCACTCGACCTTCCAATGGGACGACCTGGGTCTCGACGCGCAGGCCTTCGCCAATTACACCAGCAAGTACCTGGACCTGCGTGAGCGCGTGCAGCGGCGGGCAGGCA
>CAZLGY010000207.1:0-2385 GCA_964559165.1 uncultured Chryseobacterium sp. | reverse complement strand
CGACAAGCTGGAGCGGTAACCCGCACCGATCCTATCTTGCGAGCCCCCGGCCTGTCCGGGGGCTCGTCCGTTCATGACCAGCACAGAGATCCTCCACCGCCACTTCCTGGCCTCCACCGGCGCCTGCACCGACACCCGCGCCATCACCAAGGGCTGTCTCTTCTTCGCCCTGAAGGGACCCAACTTCAATGCCAATGCCTTCGCCAGGGAAGCGCTTGACAAAGGCGCGCAACACGCGGTGGTGGACGACCCCGCCGTTGCACAGGATGAGCGCTTCCTGTTGGTGCCTGATGTTCTGAAAGCCCTGCAGGAACTGGCCCGGAACCACCGCCGCCGGTTCGACATCCCGGTGGTGGCCATCACCGGTACCAACGGCAAGACCACCACCAAGGAACTGGTGCATGCCGTGCTGGCCGCCGACCGGCCCACCCTGGCCACCGCCGGCAACCTCAACAACCACATCGGCGTGCCCCTCACCATGCTGCGGTTGAGCCCCGAACATCGCATCGCCATCATCGAGATGGGCGCCAACAAGGTGGGCGACATCGCCGAACTGGTGGCCATCGCCGAGCCCACGCATGGGTTGATCACCAACATCGGCCGCGCGCACCTGGAGGGCTTCGGCAGCTACGAGGGCGTGATCACCGCCAAGACCGAGATGTACCACTTCCTTGCAGCCCACCGCGGCCACCTGTTCGTGCACGCCGACGATCCCGTGCTGATGGAAAAGAGCGCGGGCCAGCGACGCATCACCTATGGCCGTTCCCCCGACGCGGACACCTCCGGCAATACGGCATCCAGCGGACCCTTCATGGAACTGGTCTTCGCAGGTGGCGACGGCCATGCGCATCACGCGGTCACCCGGCTCATTGGCGACTATAACCTGCCCAATGCGTTGGCCGCAGTATGCATCGGGCAGCACTTCGGCGTGGCCGACGACCGCATCGCCCAGGCGCTGGCATCCTACACCCCCGGGAACAACCGCTCCGAGTTCCGCGACACCGGGCGCAACCAACTGGTGCTGGATGCCTACAACGCCAACCCCACCAGCATGGCCGCGGCCCTGCACAACTTCGCCGCGATGACCACGGACCGGCCCAAGCTGGCCATCCTGGGCGGCATGAAGGAGCTGGGCGCCGAGAGCCGTGCGGAGCACGAGGCCATTGTGGACGCGGTGAAGCGGCTGGGCGTTGATGCCGTGTTCGTGGGGCCCGAGTTCGTGGAGCTCGCCGGCATGGGCATCACCGCATACACGGATGCGAACGCTGCGCTGGAAGCCTTGAGGCAGAAGCCCCTCAGCGGATACCTGATCCTGGTGAAGGGCTCGCGGGGCACAAAGCTCGAAACGCTGGTGGAGGGGCTGTAGGCGATCACAGCGCCTTGGTATACGCACCTGTCAGGTCCACCCGATGGGTCGACCACAAGTGCGCATCCGAAATGCTGGTGCGGACAGGAACCCGATCAGCCCTTCAGCACGGACCGGCTGATCACGATGCGCTGCACCTCGCTGGTGCCCTCGTAGATCTGCGTGATCTTGGCATCGCGCATCAGGCGTTCCACGTGGTACTCCTTCACGTACCCGTAACCGCCATGCACCTGCACCGCCTCGGTGGTGGTCTTCATGGCCACCTCGCTGGCGAAGACCTTGGCCATGGCGCTGGCCTGGTCGTAGTTCAGGTGCTGGTCCTTGAGCCACGCGGCCTTCAGGCAAAGCAGGCGCGCCGCCTCGATCTCCGTTGCCATGTCGGCCAGTTTGAAGGCCACGGCCTGGTGATCGCTGATGGTCTTCCCGAAAGCCTTGCGCTCCTTGCTGTAGGCCAGCGCCAGCTCGTAGGCCCCGCTGGCGATGCCCAGGGCCTGTGCGGCGATGCCGATGCGCCCCCCGCTGAGGGTCTTCATGGCGAAGGTGAAGCCGAAGCCGTCCTCGCCGATGCGGTTCGCCTTGGGCACCTTCACATCGTTGAACATCAACGTATGCGTGTCGCTGCCGCGGATGCCCATCTTGTCCTCCTTGGCACCCACCACGAAGCCGGGCATGCCCTTCTCCACGATGAGGCAGTTGATGCCCTTGTGTCCCTTGGCCGCGTCGGTCTGGGCCATCACCAGGTAGGTGCTTGCGCTGCCGCCGTTGGTGATCCAGTTCTTGGTGCCGTTGAGCAGGTAGTGGTCACCCATGTCGATGGCCGTGGTGCGCTGGCTGGTGGCATCGCTGCCGGCCTCAGGCTCGCTCAGGCAGAACGCGCCGATCTTCTCGCCCTTGGCCAAGGGCACCAGGTCTTTCTGCTTCTGCTCCTCGTTGCCGAAGGTCTCCAGGCCCCAGCAAACCAGGCTGTTGTTCACGCTCACCACCACGCTGGCGCGGGCGTCCACCTTGCTCAGCTCCTC
>CAZLGY010000206.1:0-2386 GCA_964559165.1 uncultured Chryseobacterium sp. | reverse complement strand
GCATCAGGCCGCGGGGGCCGAGCACGCGGCCCCACGCACCCACCTTGGCCATCACCGCAGGAGTGCAGATGATCACATCCACCGATGTCCAGCCGCCTTTGATCTTCTCGATGTAATCGTCCAAACCTGCCATGTCGGCACCGGCGGCCATGGCCTCCTCGCACTTGGCGGGGTCGGCCAGCACCAGCACGCTCACCGTGCGGCCTGTTCCGTGGGGCAGGCTCACCGTGCCGCGCACCATTTCGGTGCTCTTGCGCGGGTCCACGCCCAGACGCACGGCGATATCCACCGTAGCGTCGAATTTCGTTGTGCTCACCTGCTTCACGATCTGGGTCGCTTCCTGCAGGGTGTAGATCTTGCTCGCGTCGAACTTGGCCAACGCTGCTTTGCGCTTCTTGGTCATGGTTGCCATGGCAGCGTGTGGTTAGAAGGGTTTCTCTCCGGTTACGGTTACACCCATGCTGCGGGCCGTGCCAGCCACCATGCTCATGGCGCTCTCCAGCTTGAAGCAGTTCAGGTCGGGCATCTTGTCCTCGGCGATCGCTTTCACCTGGTCCCAGGTGATGCTGCCCACCTTGGTGGTGTGTGGCACACCGCTGCCGCCCTTGATCTTCGCAGCGTCCATGATCTGAACGGCTGCGGGCGGGGTCTTGATGATGAAGTCGAAGGACTTGTCCGCGTAGACCGTGATGACCACGGGCAGCACCTTGCCCGCCTTGTCCTGCGTACGGGCGTTGAACTGCTTGCAGAATTCCATGATGTTCACCCCCTTGGCGCCCAATGCGGGACCGATGGGGGGTGACGGGTTGGCCGCTCCACCTTTCACCTGGAGCTTGATCAGACCGGAGATCTCCTTTGCCATTGCTCTTGGTTTGTGTCCTTGTTAGCGTTCCGCTTGAGGTGCGGGACTCGGACGGGTTTACTTCTGTCGTCTATCGTATTGCGTTGGTCCATGGTCGGGACGTGCCCGGCCTTAGACCTCCTTTTCCACTTGCATGAAGCTCAATTCCAGCGGGGTCTTGCGACCGAAGATCTTCACCATCACCTTCAATTTCTTCTTCTCCTCGTTGATCTCCTCGATCACGCCGTTGAAGCCGTTGAAGGGGCCGTCGATCACTTTCACACCCTCACCCACGTGATAGGGGTTCACGCTTGTGGCGGCGGCATCCGCCAGTTCGTCCACGGTGCCCAGGATCCGGTTCACCTCGCTCTGGCGCAGGGGAACGGGGTCTCCCCCTTTTTCAGAGCCCAGGAAGCCGATGACGTTGGGCATGTTCTTGATGGTGTGGGCGATCTCACCGGTGAGGTCGGCCTCCATCAGCACATAGCCGGGGAAGAAGTTGCGTTCCTTGCTCACTTTCTTGCCATCCCGGATCTGGTAGAACTTCTCCATGGGGATGAGCACCTGGGCGATGTACTTGCCCAGATCGGTGCGCGCGGATTCCATTTCCAGGAGTTCCTTCACCTTCTTTTCCTTGCCACTGATGGCCCGGACCACATACCATTTCTTCCCTCCGCCTGCCATCTCAGTTCATGAGTTTGTAGATGAACCCAAGAACGCCTTTCCATGGGTTGGTATCCTCGGGACCCATGTTCTGCACCCCGAAGAGGTAGTCCATGAGGAAGATGATCGCCGAGAGGATCAGGGCTGAAACGAGGACAACGATGGCACTGCCCTGGAGTTCCTTCCAGGTGGGCCAACTCACCTTGTTCATGAGCTCGTTGTAACTCTCGCTCAGGTATGTTTTCAAGCTTGCCACGTTGAACTTCTCGATTTGGGCACGGGTGGCAGGAATCGAACCCGCAGCCTAAGGTTTTGGAGACCTTCGCTCTACCAATTGAGCTACACCCGTAGGGGTCTTTCGGACCGGTTCCCTTACCGGCGGCGAAGGCCGTCCCGCGCGATGCGGGACGGCCCTGCCCTCGGTAAGGCTATGGAGTTGCTTACTTCACGATCTCGGTCACCTGACCGGCACCCACCGTGCGACCACCCTCGCGGATGGCGAAACGGAGACCCTTGTCCATGGCGATCGGAACGATCAGTTTCACGTTGATGGTCACGTTGTCACCAGGCATCACCATTTCGCGGCCGGCATCCAGGGTGATCTCACCGGTCACGTCCGTGGTGCGGAAGTAGAACTGGGGACGGTACTTCTGGTGGAAGGGGGTGTGACGACCACCTTCCTCCTTCTTCAGCACGTAGATCTCTGCCTTGAACTCGGTGTGCGGGGTGATGCTACCGGGCTTGGCGATGACCATGCCGCGGCGGATCTGGTCCTTTTCGATACCACGGAGCAGCAGACCGCAGTTGTCGCCGTCGTCGCCGCGGTCCATCAGCTTGCCGAACATCTCCACTCCGGTGCAGTTGCTCTTCATCTTCTCCTCC
>CAZLGY010000205.1:1560-2404 GCA_964559165.1 uncultured Chryseobacterium sp. | reverse complement strand
CTGGCCTTCCTTGCCCATGAAGCCGCCGGCGATGAGCCACGGCAACTCGACTGAACGGGTCGTACCTGGTTATCTTACCACCATGAAGTACGATACGCCCAGTGATCAAGGAGAAGTTCTGCCGAACTTACTTGGGCTGTCGGACAAGCGTTCGGTGGAACTGGCCGAGGCGGAGGGCTTCTTTCGTGCCGAGCTCGTGCTCTATGAAGAATTGAACGATCGGACGACCTTCGATATCGCCTACATCCGCCGACTGCACACCTTGGCGCTCGGCCATCTCTATGGGTTTGCAGGCAAGTGGCGTGATGTGAACATCTCCAAAGGTGGATTCGCCTTCCCTGCCGCGCGTTACCTGGATGCCTCCATGAGCGACTTCGGTGCCCGCATCCTGAGCCAGGAGCCGTCCGTACCTGCTGAACCAGAAGCGTTGATCGCCTTCATGGCCCGCGTCCACGGTGAACTGCTCTTCATCCATCCGTTCCGGGAGGGGAACGGTCGCGCCGCGCGTCTGCTCCTGGACCTGATGGCATTGAAGCACGGCTACGGCAAACTGGACTTCCGACCGATGCAGGAACAGTTCGATGCCTACGTATCCGCTGTTCAGCGCGCAGCCTTAGGTGACCACGCTCCGATGGAACGGCTTATCCGGGCTGCTTTCCCAAGCTGAGCCGGGCCTTTCGCAGGAGTGCCCGGGCCTCCTCCAAGGTCAATGAGATCCCCTCGATGCTGAACGAGGCGATCATGGAACGGATGATCTCTTCGTCCGAGACCACCGGCTTTCGTTGAGGCTTGCCCTTTGCGGCCATAACCCAAAGTTAATGGATCAACGGGGCTACCAGCTCAG
>CAZLGY010000205.1:0-1550 GCA_964559165.1 uncultured Chryseobacterium sp. | reverse complement strand
AATTTATTAAACAATGACAATTAGCCATCAATAGAAATGAAGCAAAGCCAACCCTTAACAGCACCTGCCCAAAAGGCGGGGTTTCTTGTTCCAAAGACAGTTTTGAGTTTAATCAAACTTTAGTTTTTCAAATCAAGTTTTGTGGTAAAAGTCCCACGCTTCGGCTAGCCGCAAAACGTTGACCGCCATTACACGCAGAGCCGCGCAACATCGGTCAACATTGAATGACCACCGCCTTTAGGGAACACGCGCCCGGCCCTATCCCAAGTACTCCACCACCGCCCGTTGCACCCGGGCATTGATGTCCCCGGTGGGTGCGGGGTGAAAGGCCTGGCCGGTGATGCGTTCAAAGAGCTCCACGTAGCGTTCGGTCACGCTCTGCACGAAGGCATCGTCCATGGGCGGCACCTGCTGGCCTTCCTTGCCCATGAAGCCGCCGGCGATGAGCCATTCGCGCACGAACTCCTTGCTCAGCTGCTTCTGGCGTTCGCCTTTGGCCTGGCGTTCGGCATAGCCATCGGCGTAGAAATAGCGTGAGCTATCGGGCGTGTGGATCTCGTCGATGAGCAGGATGCGGCCATCGGGCGTGCGGCCGAACTCGTACTTGGTGTCCACCAGCAGGAGGCCGCGCTCGGCGGCGATGCGGCTGCCCTCGGTGAAGAGCGCCAGGGCGTAGCGCTGCATGGTGTCCCACTCCTGCGGTGTGCACAGGCCCCGCGCCAGGATCTCGTCCGGCGTGATGTCCTCGTCGTGCCCCACATCGGCCTTGGTGCTGGGGGTGATGAGGGGCGTTGGGAAGCGGTCGTTCTCGCGCATGCCCTCGGGGAGCGTGGCGCCACACAGGGTGCGGAGGCCGCTCTGGTAGGTGCGCCAGGCGTGGCCGGCGAGGTAACCACGCACCACCATCTCCACCTTCACGGTGCTGCACGCCGCCCCGATGACCACGTTGGGATCGGGCGAGGCCTCGGCCCAGTTGGGCGCCACGTGGCGCGTGGCCTGCAGCATGTGCCAGCTGAGCTGGCTGAGCACCTGGCCCTTGTGGGGGATGCCGCGCGGCAGCACCACATCGAAAGCACTGATGCGGTCGCTGGCCACCAGGATGATGCGGCCGTCGGACAGGGTGTACACATCGCGCACCTTGCCGCGGTACACGTTGGTGATGAGGGGATGCTGGAGGTCGGAACGCATCAGCGTCCCGGAGATCGGGGTGCTCATTGGGGGCGGTCCTTCTTGTCGTTCCTCTGCTCCAGTTCCTTGAACGCACCGAGCACGCGGGTCACCAGTTCGTGGCGGATGACGTCCTTCTCATCGAGCTCGATGACGGTGATGCCTTCGATGTTCCGCAGCATGTGCACGGCGGGCATGAGGCCGCTGGGCTGGCGGTCGGGCAGGTCCACCTGGGTGACATCGCCGGTGATGACGAACTTGGCGTTGCGGCCCATGCGGGTGAGGAACATCTTGAGCTGGGGCAGGGTGGCGTTCTGGGCCTCGTCGAGGATCACGAAGGCGTGGTCGAGGGTGCGGCCGCGCATGAAGGCGAGCGGCGCGAT
>CAZLGY010000204.1:0-2418 GCA_964559165.1 uncultured Chryseobacterium sp. | reverse complement strand
GTGATGAGCATCAGCCTCATCAACTTCATCTACACGCGCCGCTCGCTGGGCCCCATCGGGCTTTCGCCCCTCCATCCCGACATGCCCGCCAGCCGCCGCAGGTTCTACGAGATCGGCACCTACATCGGCTCGCTGATCGCCATTCCGTTCATCCTGCTGCTGGTCACCAATACGGCCTACACCGACCTGTTCATGTACATCATCGGCCCGGCCACGCTGGTCTACCTCGGCTGGGAGATGCGAAAGTTCAACACCGAGGAGAACAAGCGGCTCGGAGCAGCACTGGTCTTCATCCTCTTTTCGATCCTGTTCTGGGCCTTCTTCGAGCAAAGCGGCGGTTCGCTCAGCCTCTTCGCACTGAACAACCTGCACCACAGCCTCCTGGGCATCCCCATGGACCCCAACGTGGTGAACAACAGTTCCAACTCCCTCTTCGTCATCGCCTTCGCAGCACCATTGGGCATCCTCTGGGTATGGCTGAGCAAGCGGAAGCTGGAACCCAACAGCGTGGTCAAGTTCGGCTTGGGGTTCCTGCTGCTCGCCCTCGCCTTCTACGTGTTCTACGCCACCATCTTCTTCGCCGATGCCGATGGGGTCACCTCCCTGGACATCTTCACCCTCGGTTATTTCGTCATCACGTTCGGCGAGCTGTGCCTGAGCCCCATCGGGCTTTCGCTGATGACCAAGCTCTCGCCCCTCAGCGTGCAGGGCCTGATGATGGGTATGTGGTTCCTTGCCAGCGCCTATGGCCAGTACGTGGCGGGACTGCTGGGCGCCGGAATGAGCATCGCCGATGAGAAGGCCACCAACATGGCCAAGCTACAGAGCTATACGGACGGGTACCTGCAGCTGGGCATCTATGCGCTGGTGGCAGGTGTGGCGCTCATCGCCATCTCCCCGCTCGTACGGAAATTGATGCGGGGAATTCACTGACCTTTGCATTCCCGGCACGGTCTTCGCTATGATCCCACCGCACCCACCACCCTGCACCATGCGTTCGCTGCTCCTCACCTTTCTCCTGGTCCCCACCCTGCTCCTGGCCCAGGCCCCTCCCAAACCCGCCCCCGCCGCATCCACCGGTGCCAAAGGCATCAAATGGGTGACCATCGAAGAGGCCCAGGCCCTTGCCAAGAAGGCCCCCAAACCGCTGTTCGTGGATGTGTACACCAGTTGGTGCGGCCCCTGTAAGATGCTGGACCGCAACACCTTCAGCGACCCCCGTGTGGCCGACTACGTGAACAAGCACTTCTACGCCGTGAAGTTCAATGCGGAGAGCGGCGACCCGGTCACCTTCAAGGGACAGAAACTGGTGAACCCGGACTTCAACCCGGCCAACACGGGCGGCCGCAACGGCACCCACCAGCTGACCATGACCATCGCCAACGTCCAGGGCCGGATCGCCTACCCCACCGTGGTGTACATGGACAGCGACCTCAACGTGCTCGCTCCCGTGCAGGGCTACATGACGCCCGACCAGATCGAACCCATCCTCACCTTCTTCGGCGAGGGGCACTACAAGACCAAGGAATACCAGGCGTACATGGGCACCTTCAAGGGCCAGTGGGGCGCACAGTAAGCCACGCTCCCACAGTTTTTCGCGGGGCCGCCGGAACATCCGGCGGCCTTGTGCGTTCCAAGGGCTGGAACCAGGAGGTTGTCAAGGAACGATGGTGCGGACGAACGAACGTGCACTACCTTCGCAGCCACGCATACAACCCCTTCAAACCACAGAGCGGCGATGAGCGACAAGGCGCAGATCATACTGGACGGCAAGACGTATGAATTCCCCGTGGTCACGGGCAGTGAGGGCGAAAAGGCCATCGATATCAGCAAGCTGCGCGACCTCAGCGGTTACATCACGCTGGACTTCGGTTACAAGAACACCGGCGCCACCACCAGTGCCATCACCTTCCTCGACGGTGAGGAGGGTATCCTGCAGTACCGGGGCTATCCCATCGACCAGCTGGCCGAGAAGGCGAGCTTCCTGGAGGTCTCCTACCTGTTGCTGTTCGGCGAACTGCCGAACCAGAAACAGCTCGACGAGTTCGAGGGCAACATCCGCTCCCACTCGCTGGTGCACGAGGACATGAAGCGCTTCTTCGAGTTCTTCCCGAGCAATGCCCACCCCATGGGCATCCTCTCGGCGATGGTGAACTCCTTGAGCACCTTCTACCCCAAGAGCCAGGACCCGCACCGCCCCCAGCAGGATGTGTTGCGCACCGTGTACCGCCTGATCGCCAAGATGCCCACCCTGGCCGCCATCAGTTACAAGAACAACCTCGGGCACCCCTACATGTACCCCAACAACAAGCTGGGTTACGTGGAGAATTTCCTGTTTTTTAATGATACGGCGACCACCGAGATCTACACGGTGGACCCGGTGGTGGCCAACGCGTTGAACACATTGCTCATCCTGCA
>CAZLGY010000203.1:0-2483 GCA_964559165.1 uncultured Chryseobacterium sp. | reverse complement strand
AGCCGCTGGCACATGCGTGGCGTGGTGAAGGGCATCGGTGACTATGGCAATGCCTTCGGTGTGCCCGTGCTCGGCGGCGAGGTCTACTTCGACCCCTGCTACACCACCAACCCGCTGGTGAACGCCATGAGCGTGGGTATCGTGCGCACCGATCGTGTGATCAGCGCCACCAGCCACGGTGTGGGCAACGCCGTGTTCATCGTGGGAAGCAGCACCGGAAAGGATGGCATCCACGGCGCTTCCTTCGCCAGCAAGGACATCACCGAGACAAGCATGGACGACCTCCCGGCCGTGCAGGTCGGTGACCCCTTCATGGAGAAGCTGCTCCTGGAGGCGTCCTTGGAACTCGCGCAGACCGATGCCATCATCGGCATGCAGGACATGGGTGCAGCGGGGATCACCTGCAGCACCAGTGAGATGAGCGCCAAGGGCGAGAGCGGCATGGATATCCACTTGGACCGTGTGCCCACCCGTCAGGAAGGGATGCGCGCCTGGGAGATCCTCCTCAGCGAAAGCCAGGAGCGTATGCTGGTGGTGGTGAAGAAGGGGCGTGAAGCGGAGGTGAAGGCCATCTTCGACAAGTGGGACCTGAACTGCGTGGAGATCGGCACCGTCACCGCAGGCGGCACCCTGCGCTACTTCATGCACAACGAGCTTGTCGCCGAGGTGCCTGCCGAAAGCCTGGTCCTGGGTGGCGGTGCTCCGGTGTATGTACGCGACCAGAAGGAGCCGGCCTACATCGCAGAGAACAGGCGATTCGATCCGTCCGCCATCGCCGAACCGGACGACCTGCGCGCAGTGGCCTATGATCTGCTCGCCAGCCCCAACATCGCCAGCAAGAGATGGGTGTCCGAGCAGTACGATACCATGGTGCGCACCAACAACATGAGCACCAACGCCCCCTCGGATGCGGGCCTCATCCTGGTGAAGGAAACGGGTAAGGGCCTTGCCGTGACAGTGGATTGCAATGGCCGCTACGTCCATGCGGATCCCTACACTGGAGCCATGATCGCCGTCAGCGAGGCTGCGCGCAACATCGCCTGCACCGGTGGTGAACCCTGCGGGGTCACCAATTGCCTCAATTTCGGCAACCCCTACGATCCGGAGGTGTATTGGCAGTTCGCACAAGCCATCAAGGGCATGGGCGATGCCTGCCGTGCCTTTGAAGCGCCTGTGACAGGCGGCAATGTGAGTTTCTACAATCATACCGTCACCGAGAAGCGCAACATCCCTGTCTTCCCCACGCCGACCATCGGCATGGTCGGTATCGTCAGCGATATCTCCAAGCGCATGAGCATGGACTTCAAGGACAAGGGTGACCTGCTCTTCCTGCTCGGGCGCAGCACCGAGTGCATCGCGTCCAGCGAATACCTCGTGCGCCATCATGGGGTGCAGCGCTCACCCGCGCCTTATTTCAACATCGATGAGGAACGACGCCTGCACACCATGCTCCTCATGCTCATCCGAAGCGGGGCCATCAATGCGGCGCATGATGTGAGCGATGGAGGTCTTTGGGTCACCCTCGTTGAGATGGGCCTGCACCGCGGACTGGGCTTCGACGTGATCACCGACAGCGAGATCCGCCCCGATGCTTTCCTTTTCGGTGAAGGCCAGGGACGTGCCGTGGTGAGCGTAACCGCCGAACAGGAGAACAGCTTCCTCGATATGATGGCCGAGAGCCGCGTTCCCTTCATCCTCCTTGGGCACGTCACGAAAGGCAAGCTGGTGGTGGACGACCGGCCCTTCGGGTTCATAGAGGATGCGCGAAAGACCTACGAGCAGGCCATCCCGCGGATCATGAACGAACAGTAAGCAGGACCAGTTGTTGCCCTGCCAACCGAATTTCCTACACCCATCATGCCTCAACCCCGTACCATTGGCACCCTCCCCGGCGTGGGTGCTGCCGCCCCGCAATTGCGCTTTGTCCAACAGGACCGCAGCGATGCCGACCTGGCCTCGCTGAAAGGCCATGTGGTGGTGCTGCTTTCCGTGCCCAGCCTCGATACCGGTGTGTGCGCCACCGAGACCCGCACCTTCAACCAGAAGGCCGCCGGTCTGGGCGCCCACGTGCTGGTGGTGAGCATGGACCTGCCCTTCGCCATGAAGCGCTTCTGCGACACCGAGGGCATCACCAACGTGCACACCGGCAGCGATTTCCGCCACCGCGATCTCAGCGAGAAGTGGGGTGCCGCGATCGCCGAAGGCCCCATGCAGGCCATCACCTGCCGCGCCGTGTGGGTCATCGACAAGGAGGGCATCATCCGCTACCACGAGCTGACGCCTGAACTGGGCAGCGAACCCGACTACGATGCCGCCCTCAATGCGGCCAAGGGTCTGCTCTGATCCACTCCGTAATGAAGAACGCCCGCTCTGGACCACCAGGGCGGGCGTTCGCATTGGACACGTTCGCTTCAGGTCGAGCGATGCCGTGCGGCCAGCAGGCGGTCCACGGCGGCCAGTACCAGCAGGCTCGCCGAAAGACC
>CAZLGY010000202.1:0-2497 GCA_964559165.1 uncultured Chryseobacterium sp. | reverse complement strand
CCCAAGGGCGCGGGGCTGTGGTTCAGCAGCTACGTGCAGACCTACCTGGAGCGCGATGTGCGGGCCGTGACCAACGTGCGCGACCTGGCCACCTTCCGGCGCTTCATGGCCCTGCTGGCCACCCGCCACGGGCAGGTGCTGAACCGCACCGAGCTGGCCGCGCCGCTGGGGGTGAGCGTGCCCACCATCAACCAGTGGCTGGGCGTGCTGGAGACCACCCAGCAGCTGCTCATCGTGCCGCCCTTCTACGAGAACCTGGGCAAGCGCCTGATCAAGTCGCCCAAGGTGTACTACGCCGACAGCGGGCTGGCCTGCCACCTGCTGGGCATCACCACGGCCGCCGAACTGGAGCGTTCACCCTTCCTGGGCGCACTGTGGGAGGGCTTCGTGGCCGCGGAGATCATCAAGCGGCAGGTGAACGAGGGCCGCCGGCGCGAGCTCTACCACTTCCGCGACCAACAGGGGCTGGAGGTGGACTTCCTGGTGCCCACACCCAACGGCGGGGTGGACATGATCGAGTGCAAGTCCACCCGCACACCCGTGCCCGGCATGGCCGCCTCGCTGACCCAGCTCACGAAGGCCTTCGAAGAAAAAAGGACGCTCGCCAGACCGGCACGGTGCTTCATCCTGCACCGGAAAGGCTACCGACGCACACCGAAAAGCCTTGTCCATGGCGTGAACGCGATGGAGCTGCACGATTGGATGGAGCACGCATGAGCACACATGTGATCTTGAGTTTTTAAAGTTGTACTTTAGGATCCTCAAAAGTTCCATTCAGCGGATGGGTGGCGTTACCATGGCCTTTCATGACCATGGACCGTCCAGCCGGCCGGGCATTCCCGCATGATACCAGGCACACTGCCTACCTTGCTTGCACTACATCCCCGTCCCGCATGCGCATCCCCTTGGAACGCCTCGCCCTTGCCGTCCTCGGCCTGCTGTCGATACCCGTTGATCGGTATGCAGGGGCCTGCACCGGCATCACGCTACGCTCTGCTGATGGTGGCGTGGTGGTCTCCCGCACGGTGGAATGGGCGCTGAACGATGCCCAGCACAACAAGCTGCTGGTGGTGCCCCGCAACAAGGCGTTCCGCGGGCTCACACCGGAAGGTGCCAATGGCATGGCGTGGACCGGTCGCTGCGGCTTTGTGACCCTCACGGCCTACGGGCAGCCCTACGGCCCCGACGGCCTCAACGAGGAGGGCCTCTACGTGGGCGTGTACTACCTGCCCGGTTTCGCCGACTATGCCGAATACGACCCTGCGCAGGCCGAACGCTCCATGAGCGTGGGCGACCTGATGCAGTGGATGCTGTCCTCCTTCCGCACGGTGGACGAGGCGGTGGCCGCGTTGCCGCAGGTGCGCGTGGTGAAGGTGGAGAACAAGGACTTCGGCGGTGCCGAGCTGCCGTTCCACTTCAAGATCGTGGACCCCTCGGGCAACAGCCGCATCATCGAGATCGTGAACAATGGCGAGGTGAAGCTCTATGAGCCCTACCTGGGCGTGATCACCAACTCCCCCACCTACGACTGGCACGTGATCAACCAGCGCAACTACCTGGGTCTGTCGGACCGGCCCGAGCCGGCGCGCACGCTGGACGGGCAGCAGTTGCAACCGCTGGGCGGCGGATCCGGCCTCATCGGCCTGCCGGGCGATTTCACGCCGCCCTCGCGCTTCGTGCGCGCCGCCGCCTTCACCGCCACCTGCCGCCCGCTCTCCACCTCCACCGAGGCCGTGTTCGAGTCCTTCCGCATCCTGGACAACTTCAACATCCCCCTCGGATCCCAAGTGCCGCGGGAGATGCTGCCCACCGACATCGTTAGCGCCACCCAGGTCACCTCCTGCTCCGACCTGAAGGAACGCGTGTACTACTACCACACCATGTGGAACCGCCAGGTGCGCATGATCGACCTGAAGCGCATCGACTTCGCCGCGGTGCAGGAGCACATCATCGACGACGATGCCGCGAAGCAGAACGCCACCAAGGACGTGACGCCGGTGCCCGTGCGCAAGCGGAATTGAACCCATCGAATTCACCACCGAATGAAAGTCGTATTCCATTCCTTCTGGCTGTCCTGTGCGTTCATCTTCCTCGCGTGGATCGCCAAAATGCAGTTCGTACCAGGCGGCGATATCCTCTTCCGGTTCGGTTCAACAGGTGCAACGCTGGCGCTGGTCGCCCAGCTTCTCCTTCTTCCACGGCAGGAGGCCGTGCGGACCAGCGGCATGGCGGGACTGTTCATCGCCAATACATTGGCACTGGCACTGCTCTACGCGGGCATGATGCTCAAGGTGGCCCACGTGCTGGACACCCAACTCCAAAAGGACCTGGTCCTGGACCTGCTCGGTATTCCGGTGCTTCTGGCCACGCTCACGTACAGTTTCCGACAAAGCGCCAACGTGCTTGCTTCTGACCGGGAAGCCAAGGTTCTCCTGTTGCGCCATGTGGTGTACCCGTGGACGGTGTTCGTGTTCTCCTACCTGTTCTACGTGGTGTA
>CAZLGY010000201.1:0-2522 GCA_964559165.1 uncultured Chryseobacterium sp. | reverse complement strand
AGATCTTGACCTGAAAGCCTTTCACAACTGAGCAACCTGATCTTCTGATGGCTCGGATGGTATCACAGCTCGTCAAAGATCTTGACCTGAAAGCCTTTCACAACTAAAATGACGCGAGCATGGGAGAGTGAGATCACTTCCGGAGCAGTATCGGGTGCGGCACACCGGCAGCGCCTATCCGTCCGCACCCCCTGATCACGCCCCCAGTCGCCGCATCACGTAGCCTTCCACCAGTTCGAAGAGCGTCTCGGGCTCCTGGGTGCGCCACTTCACGGCGTTGAGCTTGCCGCCCAGCAGGAAGTACTGGTCGATGTTGGCATGTTGGAGGTCCTCCAGCACGTGGGGACGGAAGTTGAGGAGCGCGATCCAGCCGTCCACATCGCTCACCTCTTCGAACCACTCCGCATAGTACTCCTCGTCGCTGTGGTGGAAGTTGAGCACGTTCTCGCCGATGAGGATGAACTTGGTCAAGCCCTCGGCCATCAAGGGTTCCACGATGTTGCGCTTCAGCAGCATGACATCGTTGTGCAGCAGGTCGTTCCACTCGCCGATCAGCTCCAATATCACATAGCCATCATCGTAGTCGGTGAAGAGCTGCTTCAGGTAGAGCGTGCTGCTGCCCAGGCTGTCCCACTGGGGGTGGATCACGTGGTCGTAAACCGCGTTGGTGAACTCGAACTCGCTGTGCTCCACGCCATGGAACGGGGAGCGCTCATCCTCTTCGGACGTGTACTTGTGGCGCCAGTTCCAGTAGGGCTCGATGTCGTGCATGCCGGTACAAAGATCGGCCCCGGAGGCCCGGTCCGTACACGGTCAAAGGGTGTGCCCCGCTTCCATGGCACGGCGCACGCTGCCGTACTGGCGCAGCAATGCATTGGCCTGTGCGTAATCCACACCCAGGCCGTCCATCACCATGCGCGTGCCGCGGTCCACCAGTTTGTCGTTGCTCAGTTGCATGTCCACCATGCGGTTGCCCTGCACCCGTCCCAGGCGGATCATCACCGCGGTGCTGATCATGTTCAGCACCAGCTTTTGGGCTGTGCCGCTCTTCATGCGCGTGCTCCCTGTCACGAATTCGGGTCCCACGACCACCACGATGGGGTGGGTGGCGGTGGTGGCCAGCGCGCTGCCGGGGTTGCAGGTGATGCCGCCGGTGAGGATGCCTTCCGCGTTGCAGCGTTCCAGGGCGGCCACCACATAGGGCGTTCCACCGCTGGCTGCGATACCCACCACCACATCCCCGGGCCCGATGGCGTGTTCCTGCAGGTCCTTCCAGCCCTGTGTGCGGTCGTCCTCGGCGAACTCCACGGCCTTGCGTATGGCGGTGTCCCCGCCGGCGATGAGGCCGATGACCATGCCGTGCGGTACGCCGAAGGTGGGCGGGCATTCGCTGGCGTCCACGATGCCCAGGCGCCCGCTGGTGCCGGCACCCAGGTAGAAGAGGCGGCCGCCGCGCTGCATGCGTTCCACCGTGGCCTCCACCAGGGCCTCGATGGCGGGCAGCGCGTCGCCCACGGCTGCGGGTACCAGGCGGTCCTCCGCGTTGATGTTCCGCAACAGCTCGGCGGTCGTCATCCGCTCCAGGTGGTCATGGCGGGAGGGGCTTTCGGTGATCTTCTGTACGCTCATGGCAGGGGTGTGGTGCAAAGAAAAAGGGCCACCGTCCAGTGGCCCTTTCCCCGAAGATCAAGTTCTCAACTATTCGAGGATGAGCTTGCGCGTCACCACGCCGTCGTCGAAGGTGAGCTCCACGAAGTATACGCCGGCTTTGAGTTGCTCGCGTGCGATGGTCACACGGTCGCTGTTGACGGTGTTGGTGCGCACCAGGCGGCTGTCCAAATCGTAGATGGCGTAGCGGCGGATGGTCGCCGCGCTGCTGGCGATGGTGAAGTCACGCTGGGCGGGGTTCGGGAACACCTCCACAGCGGCCTCCAGGGAGGAAGCCTCCTGCACACCGGTGACGATGCAGGTACTGCCCAGGTCCAGCGCAAGGTTGATGCGCGGGTTCAGGTAGCCCATGATGGTATCGATGTAGGCACGGGCCTTGGTGGGGCTCATGTCCGGGTTGCTCGCCAGGGAGGCGATGTGCGCGGTGATGGGCGGCGGGCCCTGGCTCACCACGGTCTGGGCGATGGGGCTGTTGGGGTCCCACCACTGCCAGGGGCTGGCCTCTTCGCTCGCCGGGGCGGGCCAGAAGGGGCGGATGACCGGGAACAGGCCCTCCACACCGGTATTGATGTTCACCGTGGTGGTGCCATGGCTCACGCTGGTACCGTAAAGGGCACGGGCACGATCCGTGTAGGGGTCGCCACCGGGCATGGAGGCGAAACCATCGTTGTTGCCGTATTCGTTCACCAGCTGCATGAAGAAGTTGGAGCCCTGCACGGGCACCACGGGGCCACCGGTGGTGGGCACGATCACGATGCCCTCGGTGAAGGGGGCGAAGGGGTCGAAGGCGGTGTGGAAAGCCACCATGGCGGGGTCGCCGGGTGCCAGCCAGCTGGTGTCGGCCAGTGCGCCGC
>CAZLGY010000200.1:0-2561 GCA_964559165.1 uncultured Chryseobacterium sp. | reverse complement strand
GAGCGCAGCGTGCAGTTCGGCCAGACGGTGCGCGCAGGGCAGGCGCTGGCGCGACTGGACGGACAAGACCTTCAACTCGGTCAGGAGGCCGCACGCGCCGCGCTGGCGGCTGCGCAGGCGCAGCTGGATCTGGCCGAGAGCGAATTCAAGCGGTTTGTTGCCTTGCGAGATCAGGGCTTCATCAGCGGTGCCGAGCTGGAGCGCCGCGAGGCCGCCTTGAGGAGCGCCCGCTCGGCCTTTGAACAGGCGAGCGCACAGTTGCGAGTGCAGACCAACCAGTCGGGCTACTCGACTCTGGTTGCCGATGCAGCCGGCGTGATTACGGCGGTGGAGGCAGAGCCGGGCATGGTGATGGCAGCCGGTGTTACCGTGGTGCGCCTGGCGCATGACGGACCCCGCGACGCCTGGTTCAGTGTGCCGGAGGACCGCATCACCGAGGTGCGGGCCCTGATCGGCCGCCAGGGGGCGCTCCAGGTACGGCGCTGGGGAGCGGACGACCGGAACTGGCCCGCCACGGTGCGCGAGGTGGCTGCAGCTGCCGACCCCGCCACCCGCACGTTCCTGGTCAAGGCGGACATGGGCGCGGCGCCCGTGGCCTTGGGTCAGAGCGTCACCGTGTTGCTGCCCGGGCCGGAAACACCACCAGCTCTGATGCTGCCGCTAACGGCGCTGTTCGAGCATCAGGGCAAGTCGCAGGTATGGGTGCTGGACCGTACGACGATGACGGTGCAGATGAGGGCGGTGCAGCCAGTGGCGATTCAGGCCAACCTGATCGTGCTGGGCGCCGGCCTGAGCCCCGGCGAAAGCGTCGTGACCGCTGGCGTTCACACGCTCTCTCCAGGCCAGAAGGTCTCACTGTACGCCGAGCCCAAGCAGTGAGCGGCCCGTCCAACACCCCGCAGCGACTGCTGACAAGCACCCCGGGCGAAGTGCAGCGCTCGCGATTCAACATCTCCCGCTGGGCTCTCGAGCACGGGCCGTTGACGCGCTACCTGATGGTGGTGCTGCTCGTACTGGGTGCCACTGCCTACTTTCAGCTGGGCCAGGACGAGGACCCGCCCTTCACCTTTCGCGCGATGGTGGTGCAGGCCTGGTGGCCGGGTGCGACCGCGCAGGAGATGGCCGATCAGGTCACCGACAAGATCGAGCGTCTGGCCCAGGAAGCGCCTTTCGCGGATGTGATCCGCAGCTACACCAAGCCGGGCGAATCGGTAACCATACTGCAGATCAAGGACAGTTCGCCCGCGAGAGAGGTCGGCAATGTCTGGTACCAGGTCCGCAAGCGGATCAACGACGCCCGGGGCACCCTGCCGGCGGGCGTGATCGGGCCCTTTTTCAACGATGAATTCGGCGATGTGTACGGCTCGATGGTCGCGCTGTCGGCAGACGGCTTTTCCGAGGAGGAGTTGCGCGTCTTCGCCGAGGACGTGCGCTCGCGCCTGCTGCGGGTACCCGATGTGGCCAAGGTCGGGCTGTTCGGCGTGCAGGCTGAGAAGGTCTATATCGAGATCGCGCAGAAGCGCCTGGCTCAGCTAGGGCTCGATTTCAACCAGGTGCTGGGACAGCTGGCGGCGCAGAACGCGGTAGAAGGCGCTGGCGTCTTCGATGCTGGTTCCCAAAACCTGCAGGTCAGGGTACAGGGGGTGTTCAGGTCACTGGACGAGTTGCGGCGCATGCCCATCCGGGCGGTCAACCCAGCCACCGGGCTGGGCAGTACGCTGCAGCTGGGGGAGATTGCCGAGGTGCGCCGCGCGCTGGCAGACCCCCCGCAGGTGCTGGTGCGCCATCAGGGAAAGCAGGTCATTGCAGTGGGTGTGTCCATGGCCAAGGGTGGGGACATCATCGCCCTCGGCCAGCGACTGCGCGCGGAGATCGACGACATTCGCAGGGCGCTGCCCGTCGGCATCGCACTTGAGCAGGTTCAGGACCAGCCCAAGGCCGTGTCGCGCTCGGTCAGCGAATTCGTCAGGGTGCTGATCGAGGCCATCGCCATCGTGCTGGCGGTGAGCTTCATCAGCCTGGGCCTGCACACCCGGCCGCTGCGCGTGGACGTCTGGCCGGGGCTGGTGGTGGCGATCACCATCCCGCTGGTGCTGGCCATCACCTTCGTGACGATGTTCTACTGGGGCGTGGGGCTGCACAAGATCAGCCTGGGCAGCCTGATCATCGCCCTGGGCCTGCTGGTGGACGATGCCATCATCGCGGTGGAGATGATGGTGCGCAAGCTCGAGGAAGGCCACGACCGCGCCCGCGCCGCCACCTTCACCTATGAGCTGGTGGCCATGCCCATGCTCACGGGCACGCTCATCACGGCGGCAGGCTTCCTGCCCATCGGGCTGGCCAAGAGCGTGACGGGCGAATACACCTTCGCAATCTTCGCCGTCACCTCCGCGGCACTGCTGATCTCGTGGATCGTCTCCGTGTACTTCGTGCCCTACCTGGGCTGGCTGATGCTGCGCAACCGCGCCACGGTCGAGGACCAGGCGCACGATCTGTTCGACACGCCCTTCTACAGCCGCTTGCGCCGCCTGGTGGACGCGTGCGTGCGGCACCGCTGGGTC
>CAZLGY010000199.1:0-2562 GCA_964559165.1 uncultured Chryseobacterium sp. | reverse complement strand
GGTGCGCGAGCTGGTGGGGCACGGCGTTGGGCGGAAGTTGCACGAAGCCCCGGAGGTGCCCAATTACGGGCGTCGCGGACACGGCAGCAAGTTGCAACAGGGCATGGTGCTCGCCATTGAACCCATGATCAACATGGGCAGCAAGGAGGTGAAGCAGCTGGGCGATGGCTGGACCGTGGTGACACGTGACAGCAAGCCGAGCGCCCATTTCGAGCACAACGTGGCGGTGCGCCCCGGCAAGGTGGAGGTCCTTTCAACGTTCAGTCACATCGAGGATGTGCTGAAGGAACGTGGGATGGCATTGGAACAACGGAGCGCGGTGCGCTCCTGAAGGATACGGAAGGGCGAACGATAACCAGAAGGAACGAACAGGCAGGTATGAGCAAGACGGGAACGATAGAGCAGGATGGCGTCATCAAGGAGGCGCTAAGCAATGCCATGTTCCGCGTTGAGCTGGAGAACGGACACGTCATCATCGCGCACATCAGCGGTAAGATGCGGATGCACTACATCCGGATCCTTCCGGGCGACAAGGTGAAGGTGGAGATGAGCCCGTACGACCTGAGCAAAGGACGGATCACCTTCCGATACAAAAGCTAAGAAGAACCCAGGAAACCATGAAGGTCAGGGCCTCCCTCAAACCACGCTCCGCGGACTGCAAGATCGTCCGCCGCAAAGGGCGTCTGTACATCATCAACAAGAAGAACCCGAAGTTCAAGCAGCGTCAAGGCTGATAAACGAACGAGCATGGCACGTATCGCAGGTATCGACCTACCCAAGAGCAAGCGGGGCTGCATCGGCCTCACCTACATCTACGGCATCGGCCGCAGCACCGCCCTGGAGATCCTCCAGGCAACGGAAGTTGACCCCGACACCAAGGTGGAGGAATGGACCGATGATGAGCAGGCGCGCATCCGCCAGTACATCAACGAGCAGGTGAAGACCGAAGGCGCCTTGCGCAGCGAAGTACAGCTGAGCATCAAGCGCCTGATGGACATCGGCTCCTACCGCGGTCTGCGTCACCGTGCCGGCCTGCCGGTGCGTGGTCAGCGCACCCGTACCAACAGCCGCACCCGCAAGGGCAAGCGGAAGACGGTGGCCAACAAGAAGAAAGCGACCAAGTAAGGGACGAGGCACGCCTCGCCCAGCCTGGGCGATGATGGCCGGTACCCCGCCAATAGACAACGACACATGGCAAAGCAAGATCAGAAAAGCGGCAAGAAGAAGAAGAAGAACGTGGTCGTGGAAGCCTATGGACAGGCCCACATCCATGCCACGTTCAACAACCTCATCGTATCGCTGACCAACAACAAGGGCGAGGTGATCTCCTGGTCGTCCAGCGGCAAGCAGGGCTTCCGCGGCAGCAAGAAGAACACCCCCTACGCCGGTCAGGTGAGCGCAGAGGAGGCCGCACGCGAGGCCCACGAGCTCGGTCTTCGCAAGGTGAAGGTGTTCGTCAAGGGCCCGGGTTCGGGTCGTGAGAGCGCCATCCGTGCCCTGCACAACAGCGGCGTGGAGGTCACCGAGATCGTCGATATCACTCCGATGCCCCATAACGGCTGCCGTCCACCCAAGAAGCGCCGCGTATAACACAAACCAACCGTAGGGGCGTGAAAGGACGCGCGCCCCGTTGTTGGTGCGGGAACGAACCAAGGCCGCACCCAAATCGAAGAACATGGCACGTTACACAGGACCCAAGACCCGGATCGCCCGTAAATTCAACGAGGCGATCTACGGACCGGACAAATGGATGGAGCGCAAGCCCAATCCCCCCGGTCAACACGGCCCCACCAAGCGCCGGAAGAAGGAGAGCGAATATTCCGTCCAGCTGCGCGAAAAGCAGAAGGCGAAGTACACCTATGGTGTGCTTGAGCGGCAGTTCGAGAAGATGTACGATACCGCGGCCAGCAAGCGTGGCATCACCGGTGAGGTGTTGTTGCAGTTGTGCGAGGCCCGCTTGGACAACACCGTGTTCCGACTGGGTATCGCCCCCACACGCCGGGCCGCACGCCAGTTGGTGAGCCACGGCCACATCACCGTTGACGGTGGCGTGGTGAACGTACCCAGCTACAGCCTCCGCCCGGGCCAGTCCATCGCCGTTCGCGAGAAGAGCCGCTCCCTGGAGACCATCACCAACAGCGTGTCGGTGAACAGCAAGCGGTTCGACTGGCTGGAATGGAACGCCGGGCAGCTTACCGGCAAGTTCATCGCCATGCCTGAGCGTGCCCAGATCCCGGAGAACATCCGCGAGCAGCTCATCGTGGAATTGTACTCGAAGTAACCATCTAACCCCGCCGACGATCCATGCCGATCCTAGAATTCCAACGGCCTGACAAGGTCACGATGATCGAATCCGACGACAAGCGCGGCACCTTCGAGTTCCGTCCGCTTGAGCCCGGTTACGGCATCACCATTGGCAACGCGCTGCGCCGCATCCTGCTCTCCTCCTTGGAAGGCCATGCCATCAGCCAGGTGCGCATTGATGGGGTGGACCACGAGTTCAGCACCATCAAGGGTGTGATGGAGGACATGACCGAGATCGTGCTCAATCTCAAGCAGGTG
>CAZLGY010000198.1:327-2650 GCA_964559165.1 uncultured Chryseobacterium sp. | reverse complement strand
GCACGCGCTGGAGAACGTGGCCCCGCTGAAGCTCGGGTCGGAACGGGAGCATCCCAAGGCGGACAGCATCCTCAACGCCTACTTCATCCAACACCTCGTGCTCTTCCAGGAGAAGCAGCTGAGCTGGACATGGCTCGGCAAGGAGCTCGACGGCGAAACGCTGTACTGCTACCTGCAGGTGGAAGGGATCACCACCCCCAACGGATTGATGGTGGGCAATACCCTGCTGCAGGACCTCTTCTACGAGCAGCAGAACCTGGTGCATGTGGAGGGCGAGAAGCTGCCCACGCGGTCGCATACGTTCATCCAAGGATCCCGCCCTTTCACCTTCTCGTGGTAATGGGCCACTGCTATTGTAATTTCGGGGCTCTCCCAACGGAGCACGTTTCATGCGCCCCTCCGCCCTTAAATACGCTCTCGTCTACCTCATCCCGCTGGTAGTTGGCGTCTCGCTCGCCTCCCAAGACCTGTGGTCGTTCGGGGCGGTGGCATTCGTCTTCGGCCTGCTACCGACCATCGAACTGTTCCTGAAGCCCGACCCCCGCAACCTGGATGCGGCGCAGGAGTCCGTTGCCAAGCAGGACCGCCTGTACGACCTGATCCTTTACAGCCTGGTGCCCATCCAATGGGGGCTGCTGCTGTTCTTCCTGGTGCAGGTAAGCGCGGCGGAGCTCTCGTGGGAGGTGAAGCTGGGGCTCACTTCGGCCTTCGGTATGGCCTGCGGGGTGCTGGGCATCAACGCGGCGCACGAGCTGGGACACCGGCCCACCAAGCACGAGCAGTTCATGGCCAAGGCGCTGCTGCTGTCCACGCTTTACATGCACTTCTTCATCGAGCACAACCGCGGGCACCACAAGCACGTGAGCACCGACGAGGATCCCGCCAGCAGCCGGCGCGGCGAGTGGCTCTACGCCTTCTTCCTGCGCACCATCATCGGTAGTTGGATCAGTGCGTGGAAGCTGGAGGTACAACGTCTGCGGAAGAAGGGCCTCCCCGTCTTCAGCCTGCACAACGAGATGCTGCGCTTCCAGGTCATCCAGCTCGCGTTGGTGGTGGCCATCGCCTTCGTGTTCGGGCCGGAGGTGATGGCCTGGTTCCTCGGCGCCGCGCTCATCGGCATCCTGCTGCTGGAGACGGTGAACTACATCGAGCACTACGGGCTGCGCCGCAAGCGCCACGGCGACACCTACGAACGTCCATTGCCCATCCACTCCTGGAACTCCGACCACCCGCTGGGCCGCTTGATCCTGCTGGAACTGACGCGCCATAGCGACCACCACTACCTGGCCAGCCGCAAGTACCAGGTGCTGCGGCACTTCAATGAGAGCCCCCAACTGCCTGCGGGCTACCCCGCCATGATGGTGCTGGCCTTCTTCCCGCCTCTTTGGTTCCGGGTGATGCACCGGGAGATCGAGCGACTGGAAGAACGCCTGGGCGGGAAGACCGTTGGATGAAGGAAGATCGGACCGATGGCTGGTGAACCACCGACATACGACCACGTGATCATCGGCAGCGGTTTCGGCGGCTCCGTTGCGGCACTGCGGCTTAGTGAGAAAGGCTATCGCGTCCTGGTGCTGGAAAAGGGACGGTGGTTCAGGCAGAACAACGACTTCCCGCGCAGCACGTGGGACCTGCGTCGTTGGCTGTGGGTGCCAAAGCTCGGGTGGCGTGGACTGTTCAAGATGACCCTCTTCCGCCATGTAGCGGTGCTCAGCGGCACCGGAGTGGGTGGCGGATCGCTGGTATATGCCAATACACTGCCTGTGCCGCGCACGCCCTTCTTCCGCAGCGGCAGCTGGAAGGACCTGTGCGATTGGGAGACCGAACTGCGGCCTTACTACACCCTGGCCAAGCGCATGCTCGGAACCGAGCGCCACCCATATACAAGCCGCAGCGACCGGGTGATGCAGGACCTCGCAGCCGGCCTGGGCATCCCCGACCGGTATCATAGCGTGGACGCGGCGGTTTATTTCGGCAAGCCCGGTGTCACCGTGCAGGATCCTTATTTCGATGGGAAAGGTCCGGACCGGACAGGTTGCATCCAATGTGGCGGATGCATGCTCGGGTGCAGGCACAACGCAAAGAACACCCTTGACAAGAATTACCTGCATCTCGCGCAGCGATCGGGCTGCACGATAGAAGCCAACGCAGAGGTGGTGGATGTGCAGCCACTGGACAGCACGGGCAACACCGGCTACCGCATCCGCTACCGCGACCCATCGCGCTGGTTCGCACGCACCCGCTCGGTGACGGCCCAGGGGATCGTTGTCGCGGGTGGTGTGATGGGCACCCTTCCACTGCTCTGGAAATTGAAGGAACGCCG
>CAZLGY010000198.1:0-317 GCA_964559165.1 uncultured Chryseobacterium sp. | reverse complement strand
CCACACCTGTCGGACACCCTTGGCAAGGGGGTGCGCACCAACTCCGAAAGCCTCATCGGTGTTACGACCTACGACCGGGATGCAACCTATTCGGAAGGCATCGCCATCGGCTCCATCGTTGAACTGGACGAGCAGCGGCATGTGGAACCTGTGAAGTACCCCCCCGGCAACGGTGCATGGCGCATCCTGATGGCCCCGATGGTCAAGGGACGCTCCTGGACGCGACGGTTGCTGAACATGGTGCTGCTGCCGCTTCAACAACCCCGGAACTACCTGCGCACTTTTTTCGTTGACGACTGGAGCAAGCGCACTCAGAT
>CAZLGY010000197.1:0-2716 GCA_964559165.1 uncultured Chryseobacterium sp. | reverse complement strand
GAACAGCGCGCTACCTTCGCCCGGCATGAGCGAGCGGACCATCGTTCTCGACCACGAACAGGTGCAGCGCAAGCTGGAGCGTATCGCACACCAGTTGAACGAGGAGCACCATGACCAGCCCTCCATTGTACTGGTGGGGGTGGCACCGCGTGGAGCCGCATTGGCTGAGCGCTTGCACGAGCGGCTGCGATCCATCGCCTCATTCGAGGTTGAGCTGGTGCTGTTGAAGCTGGACAAGGACCGCCCGTTGGAGGCGCCGGTTGCACTGACGCGTCCCCTGGAGGACCTCCGCGATCGAACGGTGGTGCTGGTCGACGATGTGCTTATGAGCGGAAGAACATTGATGCATGCCGCGGCACATTTGGTGAGCGTGCCCCTGAAGCGCCTGCAGACGGTGGTGTTGGTGGACCGTCGGCACCGGTCCTTCCCCATCCGTGCGGATATCGTCGGGCTCACCCTCAGCACCACGGCGCAGGAACGCATCAGCGTGGAGCTGGGCAAGCGTGACCGGGTCTACCTGTCCTGACCCGGCAACAGCGCAGCGATACGCCCAACCACATCCTCCACGGGACCGTCGGCTGCAATGCGATGCATGGCGCGTGAATAGACCGGGGTCCGGAGCGCAAGCAATTCTCCCACACGCGCCTCCAACGCCGCGCCTTGCAGTCCGGACAGCAGCGGACGATCACCGCCTGCGCGCACGAGGCGGGGCATGAGGACAGGCAAGGACACATCCAGCCACATCGTTGTTGAACGCCCCAACATCAAGTCCATGGCATCACCTTCGCAGGGTGTGCCCCCTCCGGTGGCCAGCACGCATCGCGGGCCCTCCAACAGCCGCTCCAGGTGCTGTCGCTCGATGCGCCGGAACGCCTCCTCCCCCGCTTTCCTGAAGAAGGGCAACAGGGGGCCAACCTCCGCTTCGATGACCCGGTCAAGGTCCAGGAACGGCAGATGCAGGGCAGTGGCCAGCGCCTTGCCCACGGTGCTCTTGCCACTGCACATGAAGCCGACCAGGGCGACGGTTGGACCGGATCCTTGCATTGCTGGCGGGGATGGCAGGTGGCCGTTCATCGGCGGAAAGATCGCACCTTCGCAGGAAGCATCATGCACGTAATCCCCGTCACAGATCCACGCAGCGAGCGCGCGTGGATGGAACTGCCCTGGCGCATCTATGCCAGGGACGCCAATTGGATCCCCCACCTGAAACAGGATGTGGCCAAGGTCTTTGACCCGCAGAAGAACAAGTTGCTGAAGGAGGGCAAGGCCATGCGCTGGCTATTGCAGGACGAGCACGGTGGCCCCATCGGTCGCATCGCAGCCTTTGTCAATCCCAAGACCGCCTACACCGAGCGGCAGCCGACGGGTGGCTGTGGTTTCTTCGAATGCATCAATGACCAGGCAGCCGCGGACCTCCTGTTCGATACGGCGCGGGACTGGCTGAAGGCCGAAGGCATGCAGGCGATGGACGGACCGATCAACCTGGGCGACCGGAACATGTTCTGGGGCCTGCTCATCGAGAATTTCATCGATCCGCCCCTGTACGGCACCAACTACAACCCGCCGTATTACAAGGAACTGTTCGAGCGGTACGGTTTCCAGGTCTGGTTCAACCAGCTCTTCTTCAAGCGCTCGGCCCAGGTACCTGCACAGGCCGTTTTCCACCGGAAATTCCAGCAACTGAGCGGCGACCCGGACATGCGCATGCACGACGCGCGCGGTCGCAGTGTGGAGCAGATCGCGCAGGATTTCTGCACCGTATACAACGATGCCTGGGTGGACCATGAGAACCACAAGCCCATGGAACCCGCCACCGCGTTGAAGATCGTAAAGGCCATGAAGCCTGTGATGGATCCGCGGCTGCTCATTTTCGTGCGGTACAAGGAGCGCCCCATCGCCATGTACATCAGCCTACCCGAGCTGAACGAGATCTTCCGGTATGTGAACGGTGACCTGAACTGGATCGGGAAGCTCAAGTTCCTTTGGCACAAATGGCGTGGGACCGTAAAGACCATGACGGGCATCGTATTCGGTGTGGCCAAGGAGTACCAAGGCAAAGGCATGGAGGGGGCCTTGATCGTGTTCGCAGAGAAGAACATCGTGGACAAGGGTCTTTACAAGGACACGGTCCTTACCTGGATCGGGGACTTCAATCCGCGGATGATCAAGGTTTGCCAGAACCTCGACGCCGTGAATTACAGGACACTGGCGACCTATCGCTACCTCTTCGACCGCAGCATCCCGTTCGAGCGCCACGCGATCATCGAACGGAAATGAGTGAACTTTGGTGGATGTGATGTAGATCCTTACTTTTGCGCTCCCGCATCAGGGACGAAGGTCCTTTGTGCGGTTGGAAGATCCTGTAGCTCAGCTGGTAGAGCACAACACTTTTAATGTTGGGGTCCTGGGTTCGAGCCCCAGCGGGATCACGGAAGCCTCTCGGAAACGGGAGGCTTTTTCATTTAACGGGTCCTCCTCGATCCCGACCGCTGGGGCGAGAAGTTCATCCCGAGCGAGGCGACAGCCCGGTCGAGGGAAGCCCCAGCGGGATCACGGAAGCCTCTCGGAAACGGGAGGCTTTTTCATTTAACGGGTCCTCCTCGATCCCGACCGCTGGGGCGAGAAGTTCATCCCGAGCGAGGCGACAGCCCGGTCGAGGGAAGCCCCAGCGGGATCACGGAAGCCTCTCGGAAACGGGAGGCTTTTTCATTTAACG
>CAZLGY010000196.1:0-2741 GCA_964559165.1 uncultured Chryseobacterium sp. | reverse complement strand
GTACGGCCTACTGGAGGTCCGCCTGTGACAGTGTCTCTCTCTACGACGACCAGCAGGGCCAACAGGACCGGATCGTGGCAGCGCACCGGGTCATGTTCATCAGCACATCCACGGGCTATACGGCCCTGCAGGTGGATGGCAGCCGCCGCCCGATGAAAACCCTGCCTTGAACCCGGATGCAGAGACACCTGCTGCTCGTCTTGATGGTCGCCATGCAGATGATCGGCAGGGGGCAGGCGGGGCGCGTGGGAGCGCTGGTCTCCGATGCGGGTGGCCGGTGTGATACGAGCGCATGGCTCCTGGTGTTCAGTGATGAGTTCGACGGCGACTCGCTCGACACCGAGAAGTGGCGCACGTGGTTCCCCTACAGCGATGATGGCAGCGACCGTTGTGCGGGCTGTCGCACCATGGGCACCAGCAACACCATCTTCCGCGATGACCTGGTGAGCGTGCGGGACGGACTGTTGAGGCTGGAGGTAAGGACCCGGAACGGCGAGTGGTACGGCCAGCAGAAGGCGCACGAGGGTTCCATGGTCCATACCAAGTACGACAGGTTCACCTTCGGCAGGTTCGAGGTGCGGTGCAGGATACCGCGCGGCGCCGGACTTTGGCCCGCGTTCTGGGGCTTTGGCGGCGAAACGGAGATCGATGTGTTCGAGTTCTGCGGGGAGCGACCGGGCCTCTTCAAAGCGGCCTTGCACAGGTGGGGCGGTACGAAGTACTCCGCGAACGGCCGCAAGCGGATGAAGGACCTTTCCCGGGGGTTCCACACCTATGCCGTGGAATGGGAGGCCGATGGCATCACATGGTCCATCGATGGGGATCCGGTGCACTACCGGGGGCGTTACGTGGACCGCAGGGGTCGTGCGCTACCGGCGTGTGACCGGCCATCAGGAGACCACCACAAAGCACCCTATTTCCCACGTCCAGCGGATGGTGTGAGCGTGATCCTCGACCTCGCGGTATCCGAGCCCAAGGGCTTCTGCAGGGGGCCTAAAAAGGCAACGAACTGGCCGGAAGGAACCGGTCTGCACGTCGACTACGTGCGTGTGTATCAGCGACGCTCGCAGGTCACTGCACGGTAGGGATCATGCCGCGCGTCCCCATGTCCACCACCTGGTCGCCGGCACCGGGTTCAAAAATGTCATCGCCCGCCACATCGATCCATTCGAAGCTGTTGTTCGTGCTGATGGAGACGTTGATCACCACATCCTCCGTTTCCGAGCCACTGATCACAAGCGGCTCCGGGAAGACACCGGTCACCAGGCATGACCCCGCCGGGATCGGAGAAGAATCGAAGATCGGGTTCGGCACTGTGGTGGCGCCCGGTGGTGCCTGACCAACGATCGGTGCGATAGGGACTGGCGGGTTCATCACCTCAAAGGCCCAAAAGCCCTGAAGCTTGTCATCGTTCACGCTCACCGGTTGCTGGTTCACGTTGAACGTACCGATGTAGGTGTTGAATCCGATGAACGAAGCCAATGTGCCGTCCAGGTCGAATGTCCCGAGGCCATCCACCACCTGCCGGAAGTCGATGTTGAAGTTCTGGTAGCCGATGGACACGCGTAGGTAGGGATACGTCCCAGCCGGTAGTTGCGCAAGTGGGATGTTCAGGAAGGGCTGTCCATTCCCTGCGAATACTGCCTGGGAGAAATCGATGGCATTCTCGCCACCTGCCGTCGTTTCCGGTGCGTGGTAGACCACGGCACCCTGACCGGGCAGGGTGGTGGCTGTCGGGGCGAACTCCACATAATGCGCGGTCATCGTATTGAAACGCGGGTGCTGTGCACCATGGCCAGCGGGAACGTCGGCCTGCTGCCCAAAACTGTTCACCCGCACCTGGGTGCTATCGAAGATGAACTTCAGCACCAGCCGGGGCTCATCCACACCTCCAACAGCAGGGGGAACGGGTGCGGGGTCCTCCTCCTTCCGACAGGCGGTGGACCCAATGGCAACAAGGGTCAACAGGATGATGATGTTAGTGCGCATGATGGAGGGTCTTGGGAAGACAATTTAGCAAGTCCTGTGCCGCGATCGGGTATGGATCGCATTCAAATAGTATGCACGCATAACTTTTCACTTACATTTGAGGCAAGGCAAATCCCATGCGCCCCGAGGAGACCATCGACTTCCCCATTCGCAGGGTGTGGAGCCGCATCGCACGGATCTACAACACCGAAGCGGCCAAGTACGGCGGCAGCATGGCCATCGGACAGATCCTGCTCAATATCGAGCCGGAGGGCACGCCCAGCATCAAGCTCGGTCCAAAAATGGGGATGGAGAGCCGCAGCCTTGTGCGCACCCTGCAAGCCATGGAGGATGAAGGCCTCATCAAGCGAGCTGCAGGCACTGCTGACAAGCGTGTGGTGCGGATCCATCTCACCTCGAAGGGCAAGCAGATGCGCGATGTGAGCCGGAACACCGTGATCAAATTCAACCAGGCGGTGCAGAGCCGCTTCACCCCGGAGCAGATGAACAACTTCCGGCAGGTGATGTCGGAGCTCGACAGGATACTCGAACAGGAACAACTCTTCTAGTTCACCACAGAGGCACAGAGGACACAGAGAAGAACAAGATGAACGCCTTTGCTCATCGATCGCATTCCTCCTTGCCCTCTGTGCCTCTGTGGTGAAGCATTCACACACACATGAGCAAACGAAACATCCGCAAGGTCGCCGTGCTCGGAAGCGGCGTCATGGGCAGCCGCATCGCCTGCCACTTCGCCAACACCGGCACCGAAG
>CAZLGY010000195.1:0-2753 GCA_964559165.1 uncultured Chryseobacterium sp. | reverse complement strand
TCGGCGGACAGACAGTGGAAACCGGGATGCAGTTCCAGACCCCTGACAACCGCGTTTGGAGCGTGATGGAAGTGGAGGAGGGCCACGCCGTTCTCAACGGCAATCACCCCCTGGCCGGGGTCACCCTTCACTTCAGCGTGGAGATCCAAGGCGTGCGCGAAGCCACGCAGGAAGAGCTATCCCACGGTCATGTACACGGTGAGGGGGGGCATCATCATTGATCGCTCCGATCCGAAGCTCGCTTTCGAGCATGAGCGGCTGTGTTCGCGTAGCAGTTCCCTTGACAGTGGTCTTCCTGCTGCAACAGGTTGCGCTGCGGGCGCAAGACAGTGCGGCCTTGCGGCTGTCGGGCTATGCTGAGGTCTACTATGCCTATGACCTTTCACGCCCATCAAGCGGTCTGAGGCCTGATTTCCTATTTAACCACAAACGCCATAACGAGGTCAACCTGAACCTCGGGGTGCTGCGTGCGGAGTATGCCCACGAAGGGGTGAGGGCCACGCTCGGCCTGATGGCAGGCACGTATGCTCAGTACAATCTGGCAGGTGAACCTTCAGCGCTGCGCAGTATCCACGAGGCGCGTGTGGGGCTGCGATTGTCGCGTAACCGTGAGCTTTGGGTCGATGCCGGTATCCTGCCATCGCACATCGGGTTCGAAGGCACCAGCGGGCTCGAGTGCATGACATTGACCCGCAGTATTGTGGCCGAGAACTCGCCCTATTACGAGGCCGGGGCCATGTTGAGCTATAAGCCGAACAAGCGCTTGCTCATTGCCGGTCTGATCCTGAATGGTTGGCAGCGCATCCAACGCGAACCGGGCAACCAACGTCCGGCCTTTGGCACGCAACTGAAGTACGACAACCTGGAGGGAACGGTGCTCAATTGGAGCACGTTCATAGGCAGCATGGGCCCCGACAGTCTCGGCGAGTGGCGTTCCTACAACAACTTCTACGCACAGGTGGAAGGGGAGAACAGCGGGATGATACTGGGCATGGACCTTGGCTTCCAGCAGGCCCGGAACGGTGGGGACAGTTCCGATGATGTTGAAGGTTGGCTGACCATGGTCGGCATCTACAGGGCACGTTTGGTGCGCCAATGGTGGATGGTGGGCCGGGTAGAGTACTTTCTCGATGACCGGGCCGTGGTCACATCAGGGTTGGCCGCTTTGGGGGCCAGCTTGGGCCTGGACTTCCGCATGAGCAATCGCTCCAGTTGGCGGATCGAGGGAAAGTTGTTCGGGTCTTCCGATGCTCAGTTCCGCGATGTCAACGGAGCACCTTCACAGACCAACGTGGCCATTACAACGGCCATCTGCTTGGAATTCTGAAGGATCAATCCTTCTCGGGCACGAAGACGAAGATGTCCTCGTTGTCGCGCTTCATCAGGTAGCGCTCACGCGCGAACTTCTCCAATAACTCGGTATCGCTGCTCAATTCGTGCAGCTGCTCCTTGGTGCGCTCGATCTCAACGGTGTACCATTCCTGCTGTTCCTCCATGCGCATCAGTTCGCGATGGTTCTTCCACGTGGTCCATAGGTCGTTCCGGTCGAACAGCGCCACCCACGCGAACAACCCCACGACCACCGCCACATAGCGGTTGCGCAGACGCGGAGGGATGCGGTCCAATACGCGCTTCATGGCAACGAAGGTAGCGGCCATGCAGGTGCAACGTTTGCCCCCCGTTTAGTCGTATTCAACGATCCCCTGTTGGGTGGCTGACCCGTTCAGACCGTGCCTCTCTTGCCCAATTCGATCACTTCGAGATCTGCTGGACGGCCGTTATTCATGGTGAAGCGCAAGGCGGTGCGTACCTGGTGCCAACCGTGCCGACCAGCCGCACCAGGGTTCATGTACAGGCAATCCAGTGCAGGGTCGAACTGTACGAGGCAGATGTGCGAATGCCCGCAGATGAAGAGGGCGGGAGGGTCGGCACGCAGCAGGGGGAATATACTGCGGTCGTATTTCGGTGGGCGGCCCCCAATGTGTGTCATCCACACGCGAACACCTTCCAGTTCGAACCGCTGGTCGGCGGGATGGGTATTTCGCAGCACGCCCCCATCAATGTTCCCATGCACGGCGCGCACAACCCGACCCGGTTGCCAGCGTTGGATGCCCGTCATTACCTCAGGATCACCGATGTCCCCGGCGTGCCAGACCTCATCGCAGGCTGCGAAGTGCTCCTGCAGGCGGGGATCGAGCCAGCCATGGGTGTCGCTGAGCAGGCCGATACGCTTCATGCCGCGAAGTAACGGTCACGGCGTGTGGTGCGAGGGTGGTGTGAGGGTACTTTTGCAGCCCGCATGGAGATCCTGCCCCGGTACTTCCTGGAAATGGCCTACAACGGCGCCGCCTACCGGGGCTGGCAGCGGCAGGCTGGCGCCAACAGCGTCCAGGCCGAAGTGGAGCGCGCCCTCCAATTCACCCTGCACGAGCACAAGGTGAACGTGATCGGCTGTGGTCGAACGGATACCGGCGTGCATGCCTCCCGCTACTACGCCCACTTCGACGCGGCCTCCGAACGGGTGCGCGAGGAACGGTTCGTCTTTGCGCTCAACAGCCTGCTTCCCAAGGATATCGCGATATACCGTGTGATCCCTGTGGATGACCGGGCCCACGCCCGCTTCAGCGCAACCGAGCGCGGATACGTGTACCGCATCCATATCCGCAAGGACCCCTTCCTCATCGACCGTTCGCATCCGCTCCATCCTGCCTTGGACGTGGATCGCATGAACGAGGCGTGTGCAGTGCTGATCG
>CAZLGY010000194.1:344-2761 GCA_964559165.1 uncultured Chryseobacterium sp. | reverse complement strand
CCCCCCAGGCGGATGAAGTAAGCGGCGTGACCGCTGAACAGACCTTCCCCCTGGATGGTGTAGAAGGCCTCCATGACGGGGAGTTGGCGGGACATGGGACAAAGGAACGAAGTGCGGAGGAGTGGCGCATCAAGAGTGAACGAACGGCGACGGCCTACCGGCCTGGCTCACACCACGATCGAAAAAAGAAAGCCCACACAGAGCCTGGTTCATAGAACCCATGGGTATCACATGGGCGGGACCGTGATGGTGGCTTCCGTAATCCTCCTGTTGCCGAAGCAAGTCCGCACCGAAGTGTGGCTGAGGCCCGCCGTAGACCACCCAGGATACGATCCCTGATGGAAATTGTTGGTTCCGATGAACGTTGGCCTGTGCGGGCTTCGCGATGGCACCCGCCGATGGCAGGTGAAGAAGGCGTACAGGGGAATGGAAAGAACGAAGTGGTACGAAGGTACGATCGCGCATGGCCGGACCGCAACGATGGTGGAAAAAATGCGGGCTGTTACCGTCCGATGGAAGCGGGCTTGGAAAGGACAAGTTACGCAGGGTCGCCACGTTGCCCCACGAAGTGGTCCTCCTTGTCCTCGAACAGGATGTTGAAGGTGGTGAGACTGCCGTAGCACCGTGTGATGTACTGTTGAAGCTCGACCTTGTCCACTTCGCTGAGGGCGGGGTGTGCGTTGATCTTCTGCTCCAGCACCCGGAACCGGTCACGGATCATCACGACCTTGTGGAAAAGGTCGTCAATGGGCACCTCCTTCCCCTTGAGGGCAGCATCCTTCGGCCTCAGCTCCAAGGTGCCACCTTCGTATTTGCGGGCCATCTCCACGGGGCGCTGTGGAGCGTTCATGCGCTCCAGCACCTGTTCGAGAGCCTCTTCCACGGCGGCCATGTCGAGCCCGGCCTCTGGCAGATCGGGGCCGGGAGCGGTGACCTCCAGACCTGTAAAACTGCGGCTGATGGTCTGTTCACCGTGCTCCTTGAAGAAGATATGGATGGTACGTGTGTCGAGGTCATAGACCACGCCTTCACCCAAGGAGGGATGCTTCACCCGCGCGCCGATACCGATGCTGTAGAGTTCCATTGATCGAGCGGCGGAGGAATGACCGCCGGCAACAAAGGAACGCAGCACACCGCGTCAGACAATGGCCTCGACCGTATATGGAACACCGTTCACGATGACACGCTCACCAACACTGCGACCCAGCAATGCTTGGATGACAGGCGCCTGCAGCGTTACACCCAGATAACGTCGCCCCATGGCATCGAACTCATCCAGGCTCACGGCGATGAGGAAATTGCGTGCGGATGTATGCACCACGGCCCCGTACTGCACCACGGTGGAATGTGCAGAAGGGTTGAGCTGGGAAAGGCGGGCCATGTCGCGCTCCACCTGGAACAATTGCTCCTCCATCGCATGGAGCAGGTCCACATCGGAACCCCGGACGCTCTCGGTCTGGCTGGCGCTCTCCGCATCATCACCGGTCATGGTCACGGAACGCAGGTCCGAAACACGCTCCTTCAGATCCACCGTGAGACGTTCAAGTTGCGTGAGGGCAGCCTTCAGGACGGCACGTTTAAGGGTGGTCGGTCCCATGAGCGCTTTGAGCATGGCAGGTTCCATGAGCGACTTGAGGATGGCGGGTTCCATGGTGTCTGAGTTTGGCACGAAACTATCCTGTGCCCCCTGCAGGCGCACTGACGAAACTCATGGCGGCACACAACGTTCGTGCGTCACCGGCAAGGAGATGTCAAGGGGTTCATCCCCCCCTCCAAATACCTATGATGCCTGCGGACATGGCGGGGGAACACTGGCGGTCCTCAGCGGAACGCGGCAACCCCGGCGCAGGGCAATGCGTCGGGGTGCGCGTGGTCAGCGAGCGGTCGATCAGGTGGTGGGGACCTCCTCCTCCTCGGTGGACTCCGCGTTCTCTTCGTCAACCGGGATCACCCATTCGATGCTGGCCGGCGGAGTGGGTTCCAATGCACGTTGGGCAAATAGTTGCTCTTCATCAGTGAGGCAGAGGAGCAGAGTAAGGGTCTGGACTGGCCACATGAGGTTGCGTGTTGTACGTTCTGGAAGGCCGGTCGGTCGTTGAAGGGTACTGCAAGATCCCACATGAGGCCCCACCTTGTCAAGTCCGGTCGTGCTATTCACCCCAGAACAGGGCTTCCCGTGCGCAGATCTGCTCTGCCGGAAGAGGTTCCGCACGCCTGCCGTACACCGGTGCGATCAACGCAGGCACACTGCGCCAGGATCCGTAACATCGCGGTTCGGGAACAGCAAGCGGGAGGCGATGAGGCCTGAAGAGCACAGGAACACGCCCTCCCGGTCGAACAGCATCGATAAACCCACAACGCGCACCGAAGCGCGACGCACGCAAACCTGCGACCATGGCCCTGCACCGCATCCGCAC
>CAZLGY010000194.1:0-334 GCA_964559165.1 uncultured Chryseobacterium sp. | reverse complement strand
CGACGCCGCCTGCGACGAAGCCCGCCGCGACCCCGAAGGATACTGGTCCTCGCTGGCCGGGCAATTCACCTGGCACCGGAAGTGGGACACCACCCTGCAATGGGACTTCGAGAAGCCCGATGTGAAGTGGTTCGCGGGCGGCAGGCTCAACATCACCGAGAACTGCCTGGACCGCCACCTGGACATGCGCGGTGACAAGACCGCCATCATCTGGGAGCCGAACGATCCGCACGAGGCCTCCACGCGCCTCACCTATCGCGAACTGCACGAGCGGGTGTGCCAGTACGCCAACGTGCTGAAGCGCAACGGCGCGAAGAAGGGCGACCGCATCTGC
>CAZLGY010000193.1:0-2806 GCA_964559165.1 uncultured Chryseobacterium sp. | reverse complement strand
GGCACTTCCCGGATCAAGCGCTCATCCTCCACAAGGCGGAACTCCTCCCATTCCACGCCATAGGCCGCACGGGCATCGAAGCACACCTTTTTCACCTGACCCCTTTCGCGGAGCTTCAGGGCAAGATCAGTGGCGAAGACGCCCCGCGCGATCACACCTGCAGGCCTGAGCATATGGCAGAGGACGCGGAGCCAGAGGAAGTTGAGACGCCAATTGCGGGCCATAGGCACCATGGGAAGTACGATGGCATCCGAAGAGCGGTACCTGATCGCCCTCCGGTTGCTCAGGAACCCACGCAGTGAGATCAAGGCCACCAAACGCACCCGATCGGCGCCAAGCCCATTGAGGTGGCGGACCACATCGGTGACCTGGCTCCAATAAACACCGGTGGGCTGGTCGTTGTATGTGAGGTAGATGATCACAGGGAACCCATCAGTGCTTGAAAGACACGCTCCGTGGCATGTCCGTCCCATTGCGCGGGGATACGCCCTTTCTTGAAGGTGCCGTCCGCGATGCGGTCCATGGCTGCTGCCACCTCGGCAAGGTCGAATGAGAGCAGCTCATTCGTGCCCTCCGTAATGGTGACCGGACGCTCCGTATTGCTGCGCAATGTGAGGCAGGGTATCCCACGGTAGGTGGTCTCCTCCTGGATGCCACCGCTATCGGTGAGCACGAACGCACTGGTGGAGACAAGCCGCTGGAAGGAGAAATAGTCCAGGGGGTCGCAGCGGTGAAGTCCGGGGATGGCATCAAGCCCCTCCAACAGCCCTGCGGCACCGAGCTGCTGTACCGTGCGCGGGTGAACGGGAAAGACCACCGGGTAGCGGTTGGCAACGAATGCGATGAGATCCACCAGCCGCCGGAGCTGCACCGGATCGTCCACGGTGGAGGGCCGGTGGATGGTCATCAGCACATGTCCACCAGCACCGAGCCCGAGCTCTTCCAATACGGGATCGCCATTGATGCGTTCGTCGAACGCCACCAGCGTATCGATCATGGTGTTCCCCACCATGTGGATGGCAGCGGGATCGGCACCTTCGCGGAGCAGGTTCTCGCGTCCGCTTGGCTCCGTCACCAGGAAATGCCGGGTGATGCGGTCCGTCAAGATCCGGTTGATCTCCTCCGGCATGCCCATGTCGCAACTGCGAAGACCGCTCTCGAGATGCGCGATTGGCACGCCCATCTTGTTGGCCGTGAGCGCAGCCGCCAGGGTGCTATTTACATCACCCACCACCACGAGCAGGTCGGGAGCTGTCGCCCTGATCACTGGTTCCAATGCCAGCATGATGTGCGCCATCTGGCTGTTGGGCGTCCCCGGAGGGATGCCCAACCAATGGTCCGGACGCATCCCGAACTGCTCGAAGAACACGGTGCTCATGCGGTCGTCGTAATGTTGACCGGTATGCACCAGTTCCACCTGCACATCGCCCCGTGCAGCGGCCACCTGCTTGAACCGGGTGACCTTCATGAAATTGGGGCGGGTGCCCACCACCACAAGGAACTTCTTCATGGGCGTACGTTCCTTGTGGCGATGATGAATTCGTTGCTGGGCGTGTCGCTCACCTTGCGTGCCGGTGCGCCCGCAATGGTCATCCTGCCCTCCGGAAAGGACCGGTTGACCACGGCATTGGCACCCACCACGAGGTTGTCACCCAGCACGATGCCACCGTAGATCTTGGCACCCGGACCGATGTAGCAATTGTCCCCGATGCGCGGAACCGGTTCCGGTGGTGGGCCAGGCCGTGTGCCGATGACCACATCCACATGCAATCGGCAATTGGCGCCCACACGCACGTCGGGATGAACGATGATGGTACCCCGGTGGGCGATGGACAGGCCCGGACCGAAAGTGTTCGGCGGTATCTCGAATCCGCAGCGTACGCTCTGCCGGTGGAACATGAACGAGGTGATCTTGTACCGGATCTTGCGCAATGGACCCGCCGATGCCCGGGTGTTCATCAGGTACTCCACCTGTCGCAACAGGCGTTGGAACCTCCAGACCTCGTCATAGAGCAAGGGACGTGCCGTGGAACGCCGGAGGGCGATCCGGTCGGCCTCCAGATAGGCAGCAAGGTCCGCGCGGCTCTGGATCATGGGATGGGCGCTGTTCTGCGCGAGCAGGAACCCAACCTGGCGATCCGCTCCGCGCGTTCAAATCCGAACAGGCGATGTACAAGGCAATAACCACTGGAAAGGCCCGGCGACCGTTGCGGCCGATAACCTTGCGGGAAGAGGGTCCTGAGCAGGTGCATCGCACGTTCCCGATCGTGCCTGTGGATCACCCGGATCAGCATGAACATCTGCTGCTTCAACCGTGCGATGAGCTGAACGTGAACCGCACTGTGCAATGCCTCCAAGTGTTCCTTCACCCGGGCCCGGAGCAGAATGTACCGCTCCATGTTGCCGACCGTGTCACTTGCGGAAATGGACCCGTGCGTGCGCCTGTTGACGATGGTGCCCAGGGTATCATCCATGACGATAGCGCCGCCATGGATGAACAGCCTGTGTGCAAGCTCATAGTCCTGGCTGCTGGCCTGATCCTCCTTCCAGCCGCCTGCAGCTTGCAGCGCCTCCCGTTGCCACAGGTTGGCACTGGTGGTGCCCAGATGCAAGCCGACCCACGCGGACCATGCGTCGTCACCAGAAGGCAGCACCTCCTGGGTACGGCCATCGGGCCAGCACTTGCGATAGGCACCTACCACCATGACAGGTCTACCGGAGCGAACGCCCAACGCAGCCTGTCGCGCCAATTTCCCCGATAGCAAGCGGTCGTCCGCATCCAGGAACTGAACGTATTCACCAGAAG
>CAZLGY010000192.1:0-2815 GCA_964559165.1 uncultured Chryseobacterium sp. | reverse complement strand
GCCATGAAGAGTGCCCGGACCCGATGCACTTCCTGCCCGTTCGCGATCAACTGCTCATCCCACGGCGCCAGGTCATCGGGCCCACCGCGGCCATCCGCTGCGAACCGCTTCAACAGCGTGTTCCGCTGAACAAGTGCCCGGTTGTAGCGGATGAGCGCATCGAGGTAGGCCTTGTCGAACTGGGCGATCAAGCCATCAAGGAACTTTCGGCGCACCTCCGAGCCATCGAGCACAAGCTGTGCGTCGTACGGGGTGATCATCACCACCGGATAGCGCCCCACATGATCCGCAAGACGATCGTACTCCTTGCGGTCACGTACCACCACCTTCCGCTGTCCGCGCCGGACGGATACCGCCACCTGATCCACCCCGTCCGCCGTGCCAAAGCTCCCCTGCACCATGAACATCTCCTCCCCATGCAGGATGTTGTGCTGATCGATGGGCTCGAAATAACTCTTGCAGAGTGACAGGTAGTGGATGGCATCAAGCAGGTTGGTCTTCCCGACACCGTTGTTCCCGATGAAGCAATTCACCTCCGACCCGAGCTCAAGGTCCATCTCCCGGTGGTTCCGGAAGTGCATGACACGGAGGCGCTGAAGCTGCAGGGACACGTTCCAAAGGTACTGGCGCGGCACCGAAGTGGGGGGACGTGTTCACCAAGCGTGCGGTTACACACCGCTGTTGCCGAAAAGGTCTATTTTTGCGCCTCGCTACCCCTATACCCTTCCGTTCCGGGTATGCGGTGAACGCAACCACATGAGCACGAAGAACACTCCGGAGACCAGCGGCAGCGGTGATCTCGACCTGGGCGAAGTCTACAGCCGCACCGAACTCTTCATCGAACGCAACAAGAAGCCCCTCACCTTCGGCGCCGTAGGCATTGTTGCCGTGGTGGCGGGCATTCTGGGTTACCGCAACCTGTATGCCGAGCCCCGCGCCAAGGAGGCCGGCGCGCAGATGTGGAAGGCGGAATACTATTTTGAGATCGACTCCCTGGACAAAGCCCTGAACGGGGATGACCAGTGGCCCGGTTTCGCCACCATCGCCGACGAGTACAGCGGCACCCCCAGCGGCGAACTGGCACACATGTACATGGGCGCCATCTTCATGCAGAAGGGCGATTTCGAACAGGCCATCGCACAGTACAAGGAGGCCTCCCCCGGAGATGATGTGCTGCGCGTGATGGCCGTGGGTAACCAAGGCGATGCCCTGGTGGAACTTGACCGTGCGGAGGAAGCCGTGGACCAGTTCGAGAAGGCCGCCTCCATGGTCACGAACGACTTCACCACCCCCCTGTTCCTCATGAAAGCCGGCATCCTGCACCAGCAGGCGGGACGATGGGACAAGGCCAAACGTTCGTTCGCGCGCATCGTGGAGGAGTTCCCCTCCAGCAGTGAAGCCGGCCAGGCCCGAAAATACCTCGGGCGCGCCGAAGCTGAAACGGCGAAATGACGCCATGGCCACGGCCGCGCATCATTTATCCGAACACGATCCGTCAAGTGTACCGAGCGGTGCCGGTCGTCGTTTTGCCTTGGTCATCAGTGAATGGAACCGTTCCATCACCGATGCGCTGAGGGCCGGTGCACGGGACACGCTCCTGCGTTACGGTGTTGCGCCAGGTGATATCGAAGAGGTCTGGGTCCCGGGTAGTTTCGAACTGGCGTCGGGGGCACAGTACCTGCTCGAGCGAGGTGGCCTGAGCGGCATCATCTGCCTGGGGAGTGTGGTCCGCGGAGAAACCCCTCATTTCGATTTCGTGTGCCATGGCACCACCCAGGGTATCATGGAGGTGGGGTTGAAATACGGCAGGCCCGTGATCTTCGGTGTGCTTACCGACGACACCATGGAGCAGGCGTTGGACCGAAGCGGCGGCAGGCATGGCAACAAAGGCATCGACTGTGCTGTTGCCGTATTGAAAATGGCCGAACTACGACACCGTTCGATGGGTTGAACCGCGGCGGGTGCGATCTTCGCGCCATGCGCACGGCCCTGCTGCTTTCCATCCTGTTCCCCTTCACACTGACCGCCCAGGTCCGCACCGGTCCGCGGGCTGGTCTTTCCTTGGCCACCGTATCGGCCGGTGGCCTGTTCAATTGGACCGGCCTTCCCAAGGTGGGCCCCATCCTTGGCTGGAGCTTGGAGGTCCCGTGGACGGCGCAGGCCTCCTTCCTGGTGGAGCCCATGTACATGAGCAAGGGCAGCCTGACGCAGAATCCCCAACTACGCACCTTCACCAGTGTGCGCCTCGGCTACCTTGAGTTGCCGGTGATGTTCAAGGTCTCCACGGATCCCCAGCCCGACGGCTTCTTCCTGACCGCGGGGGCCATGCTTGGTTGGTGGATGAACGGCCGCACCGTGACAAGGCAGGACGGCAAGGTGACCCTGGAGAGCAGCTTCACGCTGCAAGGCACGACCAACAGGTCACAGGCCAGCGTTGGTGTGGGTTTCGGATGGGACCGTCCACGGAGCCGGTTCGAGGTGCGTTACCAGACGAGTGTGACACCGTTCAGCACCGTTCTGCGCGGACAGAACCTGGTGGCCGGCCTTCACTACACCTACCTGCTTCCCACCGGTGCAGGCAAGGCGAAGGTGGAAGAATAAGCGCGGCCATCATCCCTCCCGGGAAAGACCTTCACCTGCCCCCCGGACGTCGTTCCTCGGACATGAGCGCCCCCGGAACCGCAAAAGGGGGCGGATGGGTCAGCGATGCAGCCGCTCACAACCTGGTGCGCACCTTGCTCCACGGCTTCACCTGCCAGATAATGGTGCCGGTGGCCAGGTGGCGGCCGCTGCGATCATGCACCTCCACTACGCT
>CAZLGY010000191.1:0-2858 GCA_964559165.1 uncultured Chryseobacterium sp. | reverse complement strand
CTGCCTTGACGACGAACCGGGATATGTCATGCTCGATGCCGGCAACCCTGGATCGAACTACCGATGGTCCACCGGGGCCACCTCGCAGGTGATCATGGCGGACGCATATGGCATCTTTGCCGTGGAGGTCACCAACCGGTTCAATTGCACGGTACGCGATTCAGTGGATGTCATCGAATTCTGTCCAGCCACCATCTTCGTTCCCAACACCTTCACACCGAACGGAGATGGCCTGAACGATGTCTTCATCCCCGTGGGGAAGAACATCGCCAGCATGACGCTGCGCATCTTCGACCGCTGGGGCGAACTGCTCTATGAGACCAGTGACCTGGACATGGGCTGGGACGGCACCTACCGGGGCAAGCCGGTGAGGAACGACATGTATGTCTGGCGAATGACCTATCGGTTCTACAAGGACGAGCAAGGTGCCATCGGCTTTGAACAGAGCCAGATGGGGCAGGTACAAGTGCTCTACTGAACGTCCTTCAATACGAAGGCATCCGCCTCCATGGCCACGGGGAACTTCGCACGGAAGTCGTCCAGGGCAAGACGGTCGAATCGGACATTGAGCAACCCTTCGCAGGAAGGCTCCATGCCGCGGACCGTTCCTCGTGGATCGATCATGGCGGAATCGCCGGAATAGAGGTGGCCGTTGCCATCCTGTCCTACACGGTTCACACCCACCACGTAACACTGGTTCTCGATGGCACGTGCAATGAGCAGCTGGCTCCACGGGTAGCGTCGCACCTCGGGCCAGTTCGCCACGTAGAGCGCGGCGTCATAATCGCCACGGTTGCGCGCGAACACAGGGAATCGCAGATCGAAGCATATCTGCAGCAGGATACGCCAGCCGCGCCAGTCTACCACCACCCGCTTCTCCCCTGCGGTGTAGTGGTCGGTCTCTTTGGCGAACCGGAACAGGTGCCGCTTGTCGTAGGTGGTCTCCACACCATCGGGCGTTACGAAGAGGCCCCGGTTGTAGTACCGGTCGTTCTCCCGGATGATGACGCTGCCATACAAGGCGGCATCCAGTTCCCTGGCCTGTTCCTTCATCCACGCCACGGTGCGGCCATCCATGCCCTCGGCCAGCTCGGCACTGCGCATGGTGAAGCCCGTGGTGAACATCTCCGGAAGCACCACCAGGTCGGTGGTCCCGCGCAGTCCCTTGAACTTGGTGGAGAGGAGCGCGCGGTTCTCCGCCGCATCCTCCCAGTGCAGGTGGCTCTGCACCAGCGTGACCCTCAGATCCTGCATAGCTTCTCGATCGCTGCGTCCAAGGTAGCGTCCTGCTTCGCGAAGCAGAAGCGCAGCAGCCGTTGACCGGGCGGAGGCTCCTTGTAGAAGGGCGAGAGCGGGATGGTGGCCACGCCGAACTCGCGTGCCACCCGCTCGGCAAAGGCCCGGTCGCCCTCATTACTGATGGCGCTGTAGTCGGCGGTCTGGAAATAGGAACCCTCGCACGGCAGCAGCGTGAACCGCGAATGGCGCATCCCGGCTACGAACCGATCCCGCTTGGCCTGATAGAACGGGGATACCTGCTCGTAATGCGATGGCTCCTGCATATAGGTGGCGAGGGCGTGCTGGATCGGCGTGTTCGCGCTGAACACATTGAACTGATGCACCTTGCGGAATTCGGCCATCAGCGCCATGGGGGCCATGGCATAGCCCATCTTCCAACCGGTGGCATGGAACACCTTGCCGAAGCTGAAGATGACGAAGGCCCGTTCACGCAGCTCCGGGTAGTTGATCGCGGAGGCGTGCGGTTCCCCGTCGAAGACCAGGTGCTCGTACACCTCGTCGCTCAGCAGGAGGATGTCGGTGTCTCGCAGCAGGTCCGCGATGCGGCGCATGTCGGCATCGCGCAGGATGGTGCCCGCCGGGTTGTGCGGTGTGTTGATCATCAGCATGCGCGTGCGGGGCGTGATCGCCGCCTTCACCGCTTCCGCATCGAACCTCATGTCGCTCCCCAGCCGCACGTGCACCGGCCTCCCGCCGAACAGCTCCACCGTGGGTGCGTAGCAGTCGTAGGCGGGATCGATGATGATCACCTCATCGCCGGGATGCACCACGGCGCCCAGGGCCGTGAAGATGGCCTGCGTGCCGCCTGCCGTCACCGTCACCTCGGTCTCCGGGTCATACCTGAAGCCATAGAGGTGCTGGGCCTTGGCCGCGATGGCCTCACGCAGTGCGGGCAAGCCGGGCATGGGCGCATACTGGTTGTGGCCCGCGCGCATGGCCTTGTCCACGAGGTCGATCAGCGCACTGTCGATCGGGAAGTCCGGGAAGCCCTGGCTGAGGTTGATGGCGCCGCACTCCTGTGCGAGCTTGCTCATCACCGTGAAGATGGTGGTGCCGACGTGGGGAAGTTTGGAGGACAACAGCATGTTCGGCGAAGCTAAAGGGACACTGGTCCGAGTTCACCAAAGATGCTCCGCAAAGAACAAGAAGGGGCCGTCACCGACGGCCTTCCCCTTGTCCGACTTGTTGCAAGGATCACTCCTTCGTGACGCTCGCCGCCAGGTACTCCCTGTTCATGCGGGCGATATGCTCCAGGCTGATGCCCTTGGGGCATTCCACCTCACAAGCACCGGTGTTGCTGCAGTTCCCGAACCCTTCCTTGTCCATCTGTTCCACCATGGCAAGCACGCGACGCTGTGCCTCGGGGCGACCCTGGGGCAGCAACGCGTACTGGCTCACCTTCGCTGCCACGAAGAGCATGGCGCTGCTGTTGGCGCACGTAGCCACGCAGGCGCCGCAACCGATGCAGGTGGCAGCATCGAAGGCCTTGTCGGCGTTGTCCTTCGGGATGGGCACCGCGTTGCCGTCCACCAGGTTGCCACTGGTGTTCACGCTCACGA
>CAZLGY010000190.1:0-2871 GCA_964559165.1 uncultured Chryseobacterium sp. | reverse complement strand
CCGGGAGGAGCAGGATGCCTTCGCCATCGAAAGCTACAAGCGCAGCGCTGCTGCCTGGGCCGCCGGCAAATTCGCCACTGAAGTGGTGCCCGTGACCGTGAAGACCCGCAAGGGCGACGTGATGGTGGGCGAAGACGAGGAATACAAGAACGTGGTGTTCGACAAATTGCCTGCGTTGAAGCCCGTGTTCACCAAGGAAGGCACCGTGACCGCTGCGAACGCCAGCACTATCAATGACGGTGCGGCCGCGCTGGTATTGATGAGTGCCGAGAAGGCGAAGGAACTGGGCTTGAAGCCCCTGGCCCGCGTGCTGAGCTATGCTGATGCCGAACAGGCCCCGGAATGGTTCACCACCGCTCCTGCCAAAGCGGTTCCCCGCGCGGTGGAGAAGGCCGGCTTGAAGATGAGCGACATCCACTTCTTCGAACTGAACGAAGCGTTCAGCGTAGTGGGGCTGGCCAACATGAAGCTGATGGACCTCGACCCCACCAAGGTGAACGTGAACGGAGGCGCCGTGAGCCTGGGCCACCCGCTCGGCTGCAGCGGTGCCCGCATCATCGTCACGCTCATCAACGTGCTCAAGCAGAACGGTGGCAGGTACGGTGCTGCCGGGATCTGTAATGGCGGTGGCGGTGCCAGCGCCATTGTGATCGAAGCGCTGTAAGCATTCCGCAGGATCGCATACGCTGCGTGCTGCGAGGTCCGGAGTATGCAACATGTAACGCACAACAGCCCAAGCACGAACCCGCTCATGTCCTCTGTCATCTGTCCACTATCCATAGTGCCTGTACGTTCCGAGCCAAGCGACCGTTCTGAACAGGTGTCACAATGGTTGTTCGGGGAGACCGCCGAAGTGCTTGCCAGGCAGGGGGCATGGAGCCGGCTGCGATCCGATCACGATGGGTATGAGGGCTGGGTGGACAATAAGCAGCTTCTGGACTGCTCCTCCCCCAACGCCGATCCCGACCTGCGTGTGATCGCCCCGAACTGTTTTGTGGACCTTGGGGACAGGCAGGTCGTACTGCCCTACGGCGCGGTGCTGCCATTTTACGCCGAAGGCACCATCCTCTGGCATGACAGGCGCATCCCCGTTCAGGCCATAACCAACCAACGTCCTGACCTTGAGCGCGCTGACCTGATCGAGTTCTACCTACATCCATTCCTTGGGGCACCGTACCTATGGGGGGGACGTACTCCGTGGGGGGTGGACTGCAGCGGCCTCACCCAGATGCTCTACATCCTCATGGGCATCTACCTCCCGCGGGACGCTGGCCAGCAAGCCACGGAAGGCGATCCGGTGGAACTGCTGGACCTCTGCGAACCGGGTGATCTTGCGTTCTTCGAGAACAACGAGGGCCGCATCGTGCATGTAGGCATCATTCTCACAAGGTCGGAGGAAGGCGATCTGCGTATTGCGCATGCAAGCGGACGAGTGCGGATCGACAAATTGGACCACCAAGGGATCTTCCATGCCGATGCCGGGGTTTACACGCACAAGCTGCGGATGGTGAGGCGGATGCTGTAGAAGCCTGGCTGCGGTGCATCATCCTGTACGGAGCAAGCATGGGCCCATGCCTGTTCTCCTGTTACACCGCAGGGCAGACCGTCTTCCAGGTCATTTTGAATGGATGGACGCATGTGTAATTCCATGGAGTTCATCAATGCATGATACCCAGACGATCAAATAAGACGCGCACGCTGTTCGATGAACGGTCAGACTTGTGATGTAAGTTCGGCACGCCGTTGGTAAAGAACACATCGGTAACAACAACCCACCCACAACTTGGACCCTGCATGAAACGTTCACTGTTCCTTCTCTCACTTTCGCTCTTGGCCACCATCGACCTGAGCGCACAACAGTTCAAGGTCATCACCATCGTGGAGAGCATCGTGCCCATGGGCATCGGCCGTTCAAGGCTTATCGAAAGCACGTCGGTCATCAACTCCGATGCAGCCACCACGGTGCGTACCGATGGCAAGAAGAGTGATCAGGGCGATGTGGACCGCAGCGACCTGAAGGTGGACAACTTCAAGGAGACCAAGCTGCTGAACTTCTTCAGCGGTGTTGGCATCAACTTCCAGAACATCGCCAGCAATGATGCTCTGGTGATGGATAAGATGAACAAACTCGCGGCCGATGGTTGGCAGCTCATGCACATCACCGCTGGCGTGGAGAGCGATGCCGGCAAGGACGACGGCAACGGTATCTACATCACCCGCATGTATTTCCAGAAGCGCTGATCGGCCAATGACCCAATGGAACGGGGACCTTCGGGTCCCCGTTCTGCGTTACGGATGTACGTACCCCCAACCCGACCAAAGGCACCAGGACTCTGTCATTATGGCGCATTAAACCCTTGTGCTTCTGCCTGCATTGCAATTGAACAGGCTTGCTGAGTGTCATTTTTACAGAATACACATAACGGAGTGTGGTTTGATGTGCGTTGCGCAACAACACCTTCTGAAAAGACCTGAGTGCATCACAACGGGTCGTCCAAGGTGCTGTGTAGGGCGAACATCGATCACCTTTAATGCACAGGTACTGAACCTGTGGACCAAGCATGGACCTGAACAAATTCACCATCCGCTCCCAGCAGGCCATCCAACAGGCGCAGACCATCGCCACCGGATACGGCCAACAGATGCTCGAGAACGGCCACCTGCTCAAGGGCATCCTGGAGGTGGACCCCGACGTCACGCCCTTCCTGCTGAAGAAGCTCAACGTGAACGTGCCCGCCATGACGCAGGCGCTGGACCGCATTGTGCAGGGCTACCCCAAGGTGAGCGGTGGGCAGATCAGTCTTTCCCGCTACAGCAGCGATGCGCTCACCAAGGCCCTCGTCTAGCCCTTGCTAAACATCGGCAATACAT
>CAZLGY010000189.1:0-2876 GCA_964559165.1 uncultured Chryseobacterium sp. | reverse complement strand
ACCGTGCCCGCGCACTGGCAGTTCGCGTTCAGCACATCGTTGGTCGTGCAGGGGTTGCCGTCGTTGCACGCCGAGCCGGGAAAGGCACTGCCACCGACCACACCGAGACAATCCGGGGCTGCTGCACCCGAAGCGATCGCCATGGAACCAAGGGACAGATTCTGATAGCGACCGCTGTGGCTTACCTGGAGTTTTACGGCACGCACCATGTATTCACGGCCTGCGATGAAAGGGATGGCGGGGTTCAGGTAGGTCGCAGAGACAACAGGAGTTGTCGTCAGGCGCTGTGGTTGTTGTGAGACAGGATCGATCTGGTAGACATGGTAGCCGTCAACCGGTTCGGCCGAAGCGGTCCAACTGAAGGATGCCACGCCATTGTTGTTGCTCACGGACAGGTTTGTCGGAGGGGCCACCATGTACATCCGGAGTGTGGGATCTCCCATAAGTCCGAGGTGGGTCTTTCCCATGCTTCCCTGCCACCCTTCCGTAAGCGGCACGTAAAGCGAGGTATTGTTCATGGAGGTCAATGTGCTCGAGCCGATGGTCTCTCCCATGCCCATGTGGTGGAAATACCACACAGGTATGGCTGCCCAGCAGTTCGTGAGCGCCTGTCCACTCGCAAGCGGCGCGCGCAGGAAATTGTTCTTGTTGTCCCAATCACCGAAATAGCTGCCGAACGCCATATTGAACACGCCGCCCATGTTCACGGGGCCGGCATAGTCCTGGGTGGTGGCCACATTATTCGCGCCGTTATAGGTCAAGACGCTACCCTCATACCACTGCGAACCGCCACCGGACGCATAGGTCCACATATAACTCTGCCCGTTCACGTAGGTATGAAAGGCGCTGCCGTAGGGATAGGCCTCCGTGATATTGGCAGGCCCGACGAGCGGGGCGATGTTCCGCCATCCGCTGCCCGCAAGGGGATTGTTCACCCATTGAAGATTGTCGAACACGATACCCCGCACCTGGGGGGTCCAGCCTTTCTGTTTGTATTGACGCACCTTGTTCAGGTAATTGCGCATGAGCTCCACCTCGCTCTGTCCGAAGGCCGGCATGTCGAACATGTCAACACGCCCCACCTGGAGTTCAAGTGGTGAAGGGAAACTGCTCTGGTCGAACTTGCCGTCCCCCGGGATATTCCGGTTCGCCGTGCGCTGTGCTCCGCTGGCGTTGACACTATTGTCCGTCCAGGCACCGTTCAGTTCGCCATAATAGCCATCGCAGGGCCATGCTCCCTGGTGTTCGCTATGTCCATCAGGAGCGATGTTACCGGAATAGGGTACTGGAACATGCCCGATCACATAGAGCGCCTTCACATTGGAGGGATCGCTGTTGTAATGTGCGATCACCAGATCACGGACACTGGCAACAGAAGCGGTGCGGCTCACATCGGAACGAAGCACGGACCAGCCGTCAGCGCGCAGGTCCTGCGTGAGCTGCTGAAGTTCGTTCGTGAGCTGCCCGGCCAATTCGTTGTCCACCAGGAGTATGATCCGACCCCGGAAATCCTCCATGGCCACATCGACACCGGTGCTGATGTATCCGTTGCCCGTGCCACTGGATGCGCTGCGGACCACCCTGTACTCATAGGCGGTCCCAACAGCCACACTGTTGTCCGTGTATGACGTGGCGCTCCCAGCAAGGGTGGCTACGGCAGCACCCCAGGACGTTCCTGAACGAAGCTTGCGATAGACGGTAAGCCCTGTCGTGTTCGGATGAACCGCCCAAGAGACCGTAATGCTCGGAGGAGTGCTCTGTACGGTGGCGCTCAATTGGACCGCCGCGGAACGCGAAATGGTCTGTGCCGACGAAAATGCGGCGACGAGCAGCGCTATGATCAGCAGAACGTGACGGAACATGGCAGTTCGGTATGTTGGATCGCGGTCAGCCGATCACATCCTCAGCGCTGGCAGGCACCCGAACGCAACTGGCAGATCGCGTTCGCAAGGGATGATCACGTGTGACCGAGGCGTTATACACAGAACTACGCCTCTGGGTTACGCACGGGGCATCAGCTTTGGTGCGATGCCCTCCAGGGACCGGAACTCCAGGGGTCTCTGGCGCCTAAGCGGACCATCCGCCACGCGCGTGAGCATCGAACCATCACAACACTTGACTTAACGACGAATTATGCTCCAGTTCCCATGAGAATACATTTACTGTCGATGGAACCCGAATTGAATATACCTTCGAGGCCCCACGGAGGTCCAGTGGAACCAACTTCCTCCGTATTCGTATGAACGCCCCATTCCAAGCGTCCATGACCAGTTGTGATCGCCACGTAAAACGCGATGATGATACACGTGAAAGGGCATCTGAACGCTCCATGCATGCAGGTCTAAGAACGGGGGTTGTAGCATGAAGAACGTCGATGTATCTCGAACCCTTGATCGGTCTGTGCATGAGCGCGATGCGCCGGCACTTGTGCAGGGGAATACCGTACTGAGCTACAAGGACCTGAGCGACCGGGTGCATCGGCTGGCGCTCCGTCTTCGCGATGATGGCATCGCGCCGGGCCAGGGAGTGGGAATTTGTCTGGAACGATCAGCCGGTTCGGTCATTTCCGTACTCGGCATCGTTCGCGCTGGCGCCGCCTACGTGCCCATCGACCCCGCCTACCCCACCGACCGCATAGCAGGCATGTTGGAAGATGCCAAGCCGCCGGTGGTGATCACCAGCAAGGCCCACCAACATCTGTTCAAGGGCACTACGGCCAAGGTGCTGCTCATCGAGGACATCGACCTCGAGAACGGACCGCTCTTCGAAGGTCCCTGCCCGGCGACGGCGGACGATCTGCTCTACGTGCTCTTCACCAGCGGCAGCACCGGCAGGCCCAAGGGCGTGGCCATGCACCACGCGCCGCTGCTCAACCT
>CAZLGY010000188.1:0-2958 GCA_964559165.1 uncultured Chryseobacterium sp. | reverse complement strand
GCGAACTCGAAGGGGTTGTAGTACACGTGGCCGTCGTGGGTGAAGTCGGGCATGTGGTCCAACAGGCATCCCGCCTGTCGCTGCGTTGGGGGTTGAAGGCTGTGTTCGTTGGGTGGTGGGCCGCCATTCGGGCTGTACGCTGTAGCTGCCTCGCCATGGCGGGTGCCGCTGCGGCTGCGGGGGCTTCCTCCGGTCGCCTCCTCGCTTCGCGCGCCACCAACGCCCCGGCTTCGGCAGGCTGCCGCTTCCATCCCGGGCGGAACAAAGATCGCCGCAAACCCACGCGCAGCACAATGCTTACGAAAACGTGAGTACCTCACACATCGTCGCTACCTGCAGGAACGGTCTGTACAGGCTGAAAGTTTGTGCCCGCAACAGCACACCATTTTCAACGCACACCATGAGCGCCTCCCTCAACCTCATCGACCCGGCCAAGCCCAAGCGCATCGCCCTCATCGCCTCCAACGCCTCCACCAGCAAGCAGACCGGCTGGCCCATCGGGTTCTGGTGGGCCGAGCTCACCCACCCCTACTGGGAGTTCACCGAGAAGGGCTGCCAGGTGGACATCTTCAGCCCCGACGGCGGCGACCTGGTGGGCGATGGCTTCAGTGATCCCGAGCACGAGAGCGGCTACAGCGCGGCCGACATCCTGAGCCTCGGCTTCAAGAAAAGCCCCAGGCATGCCGCACTGCTGCAGAACACCAAGCCCATCAGTGCCATCACCGTGGCCGACTACGATGCCATCTTCCTCAGCGGCGGCCAGGGACCCATGTACACCTTCATCGAAAACGCCGCGCTGCACAAGCTCGTCGTAGACTTCCATGAGGCGAAGAAGGTGGTGGCCATCGTATGCCACGCCACCTGCGTGCTGCTGAAGGCGAAGACCGCCGATGGCAAGCTGCTGGTGGACGGGAAGACCTGGACGGGCTTCGCCGACGCCGAGGAGCAGTACGCCGACACCTTCGTGGGCCAGCGCATCCAGCCCTTCTGGATCGAGGCCGAGGCGCGGAAGCTGACCAACACCAACTTCATCACGGGCGGGATGTTCAAGGCCTTCGCCGTGCGCGACGGACGCCTGATCACCGGGCAGCAACAGTTCAGCGGCGCGGCCACGGCACGCATGGTGATCGAGGCGCTGGGGGCCTGAGGCGGATCTTGATCAAGGCGCCCGTAGCGTCGACCCGATGGGTCGACCCTACGGATGCGGTCGGGGATCCTTCCAGCCAACCTGCGAACACAGTACTGCACCATGATCATCAAACGCCGCTTTCACCCGCTGAAGGTGCTGCGCTATGTGCAGGGTGAGCTGCTGCTGGCGCTGCTCGTGGCCGGGGCGGCTTTCGCCCTGCACCGCTGGGAGCCGCTTGTGGCGCTGCCCTTCAGCATCGCGGCCACGCTCGGTGGTGCGCTGGCCATCTTCATCGGCTTCCGCAACAACAGCGCCTACGGCCGGTGGTGGGAGGCGCGCACGCTGTGGGGCGGCATCGTCAACAGCACACGGGTGCTGGCGCGCCTCATCATCACCTTCACCGACAGCCACGCGCACCAGCCCACGTACGACCGCGCGCGCAGCGAGGCCTTCAAGCGCGAGATGGTGCACCGGGTGATCGCCTGGGCCCACGCCCTGCGCCTCCACCTGCGCGGACAGCAGCCGGGGCCGGAGCTGGTCGCGCTGCTCCCGGCGGCTGACCTGGATGAGGTGCTGAAGGCGCACAACAGGCCCAACGTGATCATGCAGCAGCTGGGCCGCCGCATCTACCAGGCCATGGCCGACGGCAACCTCGGCGGCTTCGACAGTTTCCAGATGGAAGGGCAGCTGCTCGCGCTCGCCAACCACCAGGGCGGCTGCGAACGCATCAAGAACACCCCGCTGCTGCGGCAATACCACTACTTCACCCGGCTCTTCCTGCAGGTCTTCATCGTGCTGCTGCCCTTCTGCCTGGTGGCCGACCTGCAGCGCATGGGCATCGGCTGGGCCGTGGTCCCGCTCACGCTCATCATCAGCTTCGTGTTCGCCATCATCGGCAAGGTGGGCGAGGTGAACGAGGACCCCTTCGAGGGCCGCATCACCGACGTACCGCTGAGCGCACTGTGCAACACCATTGAACGCGACCTGCGCGAGTTGCTGGGCGGGCACGACCTGCCGGCCAAGCTTCAACCGGTGGACGGATACCTGGATTGAAATGCCTGGAGAAGTGAGAAGGAGAGAACGTGAAAAAGTGAGCGGGTTGCCGACTTTCTCACCTTCTCACGTGCTCACCATTCAGACCTTCATACTCACCGCGATCATCAACCTCACGACGATCTCCACCACCCACGCCCAACTGAGCGAGGCCGATACGCTGCGGTGGCAGTACCGCGTGAGCGCCACCGGCAGCTGGCTGCGCGGCAACATCGAGCAGTTCATGCTGCTGGGCACGGGCGAGGTGGCGCATGTGCGCGCGCATTGGGGCATCAAGACCGCCATCAGCTACCAGTACGGCACCTTCTTCCACCGGCAGACCCTTGGCGAGGGCATCTGGCGCAACTTCGTCTACCTCAACCCGCGCGCCCGGCTCTATCCGTACCTGATGCTGTGGTACCAGCGGAGCCATCAACGTGGCATCGACCACCGCACGCAGGTGGGTCCGGGCGTGACCCATGTGCTGCTGCGCCGGAAGGGACACCTGCTCAAGCTCTCCGCCACAGGCACCTTCGAGGCCAATACCTTCCGCAGTGCCGCGTTCCGGGAACGGCCCGACCTCTCCACCACGGAACTGGAGACCTGGCGCGTTACCGGACGGCTTTATGGCGCGCACACGCTGGCGGAAGGCGGGATGCGCCTGCGGTACGAAGGCTGGGTGCAGCCCTCGCTCACCGATGCCGACGACCTGCGCGCCATAGTGGAGGCCGACCTGAGCATTCCGCTGAAGCGGGGCTTCGCCCTGCGCCAGGCCGTGCGCTGGAGTTACGAGAGCG
>CAZLGY010000187.1:0-3015 GCA_964559165.1 uncultured Chryseobacterium sp. | reverse complement strand
GCCGATCCGTGATGGGCCGCCCCCGCTGCTTTTCGGGGGAGCATGAAGCCGCATACTTTCGCCCCAAGGAACACCCCTCATGCGCCGCGCTTTTGCCGTCTTCTTCCGCTGGACCGGTGCGGCTGCCTTCTGGTTCATCGTGGTCACCGCCCTCTGGGTGGCGCTGCTTGGCCTGGTCGATGCCCCTGTCACATGGCACATGGCTGCCCAGGCGCGCGAGCAGGATGGGGTGGAGCGCCACATCGTCCCCTTGGAACGCATTGCACGGCAGCTCCCCTTGGCGGTGATGGCCTCGGAGGATCAGCGCTTCATGTTCCACTCCGGCTTCTCATGGGATGCCATGCGCAAGGCCATGGAGCGCAACAAGAAGGGGAGGCGCATCCGCGGGGGCAGCACCATCAGCCAGCAGACCGCCAAGAACGTGTTCCTCTGGCACGGCCGCACCTACCTGCGCAAGGGCCTCGAGGCCTGGTTCACCGTGCTCATCGAGGTGCTCTGGACGAAGGAGCGGATCCTGGAGGTCTACCTCAACGTGGCCGAGATGGGAAAGGGTGTGTTCGGCGCAGAGGCCGCTGCACAGCAGTGTTTCGGCCGCCCTGCCCAGCAGCTCACCGCGGCGCAGGCGGCATTGATCACCGCCACCTTGCCTGCTCCGCGTCGCTACAACTGCAGGAAACCGTCCGGCTACGTGACCGGCCGCCAGCAATGGGTGCTGAGGCAGATGCGCAACATCGGCGATGTGCTCGATCCAGCGATACGCGAACAACGGCGTATCAGCATCGAGCAGGAAGAGGAACGTAGGAAAGCCCGCGAAGCACGCCGGGGCAGGAAGGGTTAACCACCCTTGGAATACTCCACCTGCGTGGGGTATGCGAACTCCAGGCCCGCAGCGGAGAAACGCTTCATCAGCTCCAGGTGTATGCGGCTGCGCGTGGCGAAGATGTCAGCCTCCTTGCGGATGAAGTAGATGAAGAGGATGTTCAACGAGTAGGCCTTGAACGTTGTGAAACTCACCATCCGCTCAGGCATCAGCACATCCGCGTGCTCGTCCACCAGGGTGTTCAGGATGGCCAGCGCCGCTTCGATCTTCTCTGTCGGTGTCTCATAGACCAGGCCCAGCTCGTGGCGCACACGGAACGTGGCTTGATGCGACACGTTCTCCAGCACGCTGTCGGTGAACTTGAAGTTCGGCACCACCACGACGGGCCCTTCAAGCGTCCGGATGCGCGTGCTCCGTATGCCCACCTCTTCCACGAACCCATCATAGCCTGCGATCCGGATGCGGTCCCCTACCATGAAGGGTTTGTCCGTGAACACCGTCACCCCTCCGAAGATGTTCGCCACCGTGTCCTTCGCAGCCATTGCCATCGCGAGGCCTCCGATACCGATGCCCGCAAGCAGCGCACCAACGTTGTAACCCGCATTGTTCAAGGCCAGCACCAGGCCCAAACCCCAGACCAGCACCTTCGTTGCACTGCGCATCACCGGCACCAGTTCATTGGACACCACCACGGTCTCGTCACGCCGTGCGCGGGGTACCAGGAATTCCTCCACCAATGCGTCCATCAGGCGCGCAAGCAGCCAGGTCAGGGCCAGCACGGTGGCCACTTTGATGGTGCGGTCCACCCCTTGGTCCATGCGTTCCGGCAGCTCCAGCTGATGGAACGCGAGGTAGATCCCGAACAGTGTGATGATGGCCACGAGCGGACCGCGGAGTGCACCGACAAGGATGTCATCGAGCCGGGTGGCGGTTCGGCTGGCAAGCCGTTTCAGGGAATTGGAGGACGCCCATGACAGCGCCCGGCCCACCAGCCACGCACCGCAGGCCCACGCCAATGCGGCCAGCCAGTGGGAGAGCGGATTGCCCAGGAAAAGCCTGTCGAGTGACGGATCGTTCATGCCGGGTAACTTTGAGGGCCGCGGAATTCCCCGCACCCAATGTGCCGGGACAAAAGTAGGGCCGCGCAAAAGTGGACCATGGCCGGTGTGCAGCAGGCGGAACGCCTTGTCGTTGTTACGGGGGCGAGCAGGGGCGTGGGAGAGGCCACGGTAGTGCGTCTGGCCACCATCGACCGCTGTCGCGTGATCGCCGTCGCACGTGATGCGCAGGCCTTGGATGCGCTGGCCCGGCAGGGTGGGGGCCTCATAGAACCCTGCGTGCTGGACCTGGCCACGGCAACGGCACCTGCATGCATCAAGGAGCGCGTGGCCGGAAGGCGGGTGCATGCATTGGTGCACAATGCCGGCCAGTTGCACAAGGCACCCATGGGAGGCCATGCCGCTGATGCGCTCGAAGCGCTGTACCGTGTCAATGTCATCGCACCACTGCTGATAACGCAGGCCTTGGTGGATGAACTCGACGGTGATCCGCCCGGGCATGTGGTCCATATCGGCAGCATGGGAGGCTTCCAGGATAGCGCGAAGTTCCCCGGATTGGTGGCTTACAGTGCGAGCAAGGCGGCGCTTGCCTGCATCGCCCAATGCCTGGCCGAGGAGTTCAGGGAGCGTGGTATCCGCAGCAATTGTCTTGCACTCGGGTCGGTGGATACGGAAATGCTTCGTCTGGCCTTTCCTGGCTACAGGGCCCCGGTGAGCGCGGAGGCCATGGGCAACCATGTGGCGGATTTTGCGTTGAACGGCCATAGGCTGTACAACGGGAAGGTTTTACCCGTGGCGGTAACAACGCCTTGACACCGGGGATGAAAATTTTTCACGGCAGTACTTGCACATGTGAAAAGGCTCCCTACCTTTGCAGCCGCTTTCGGAAAAACGTTCTTTGAAGCGACCCGGTGATGGGTGTGGAAGTGGAGATGGGCAAGGGAGTTGAAAGAAAAAATTTCAACAGCCGCTTGCAGATATCAAAAACCTCTGTACTTTTGCCGACCCGAACGTCGGGGCCTGCCTCGGCAGGGTTCGCTTGAACGACTGAACAAGACCGGAAAGAGGTTCGACCTCGACCCGATACAGTTCTTTGACTTATTGTCCAATCTGAGAACAGCAGGTGTCCTTGTGATC
>CAZLGY010000186.1:0-3020 GCA_964559165.1 uncultured Chryseobacterium sp. | reverse complement strand
GATCGTCAGACAGGACCGTCGGCTGCGGTCAACATGGGTTCGCCGGACGCTTACGTGCCAGCAAGCGTGACGCAGATTATTTCAGACCTTCGTGAAAAGGCGGGGCTGGAACAGCGTGCGACAGCTCACATGTTCAGGCATCGGTGGATCACCCTTCAGGTGGTGCAGAGGCTCAAAGCGCTGCAGGATAGTCATCCTCACGGCCTTCAACTGATGACCACCCTCCTTAGCAGGCTGGCCAGCATCACGGGGCATGCGTCCACTGAAAGTCTATGGACGTACGTGGACTGGGCGTTCGACGAAAGGTCCGTTCCATCGCCGGCCTTCTCAACGACGGGAGATCAGGCGCACCGCGCATCGGAATTGGCTGACTTGCTTACAGAGGTCTTGTTGGCGCTTCCGGAGCGTTCAGGTCTTGAAGAACTGCGCTCAAAGGTGGAGGAATTGCGGGAAAATCTTGATCGCGAGCGCGCATCTTCAGGGTCGGTGGGGACGGAAACCGTGGTTTCACATTCCCTCAGGGGGAAGAATGATGGCAGATTCTGAACCACGGTTGCCCTCACCTGGTGTCAGCCGTCTTTTCCGCCTCGCACCCCCATGCGGAGTATTCATCCGGCGTTGACACGCTCTGCGCGAACTTCGTCTCTCGGGCATGGCACAGACCCTGTCGACGCGGTTGCAGGCCCAAGCTGCCCAGGAGCCCTTCCTGCGTACCTCGCTCAGGTCTTCACTTCGAACCGCAAAAAGTCGGTAAGCCGCTTCGATTCAGACATCTCGTCGTGCGGCACCAACAGGTACCGCCATGGCTTTGCGCCGACAGTCGCTGCGTGATCCGAAGCCTGCTTACACCAGCGTGCAGCCGCCGCAGCTTTCGCCTGTACCTCTTGGGTATTGAGGTCGGTTCTTGCCTTTGTTTCCACCATGAAGATCATCGACGCCGTCTCTGCCACGAAATCAGGAACGTACTCAGGTTGCTCCGTGCCTAGCTTGTAGTAGATCTGGAATTGTCCCTTGGCGGGCTTGAACCATTTCTGTGCATCGCGCTCCAGGATGATGGCAAAGCGCCTTTCGGTGTCAGAGTCGAATTTTTGCAGCGGGTACAGGCAGCGACTGAAGCCGCCAAATAGCATCTGCTTGATCTTGCCCAAGTCCGTCACCGTCTCGCGGTAGTGGTGCGCCGTCTGGCCAACCACGGCTGTGTAGTTGCAGGGCTTAAGTTCTGTGAAACCACGACTCACCTGCACCTCGTACTCGGTGGCATCTTCCCAGAAGTGGGCCATCATTTCTGCGCGGATCAGGCGGGCCAGTTCGGTGCCGTAGGTGTCAAACACCTCGTGAAGCTCAGCCTCTGAGTAGTTCTGCGCCTTGTAGTGCGCCACTGCCTGCCCAGCCAAATCGTACAAAAATTCAGACAGGGTGAAGTAATCGATGTCGTCGAAGTCAATCAGCTTCTTGACGATGTAGTCCTCAAAACGTTGCTCTCTCACACCGGCCTCGCGGCTCATGGTGAATTGCTTGTTCGTGCGCAGCTCCTGTCCCACGATCTCACGCTGCCCCGGCTGGAAATTAGGCAGAGTGCCCAGCTTGAATGGGTGGAAGCCAGTCGTGACCTCACCAGTGGGCACCACCGCGATGCGCGGGATGTCGATGGATTGCTGCACCACGATTTCGGTTGTCTTGGTCACCACGGCTGACACATCTACCGCTGGTGCATTTTCATCAGCGCCCTCGAGCAGGGTGGTCTGTGTTGGCTTCAAGCGCTCAGTCACTTCGGCCAAGATGGCCAATCGCACCTCAGGTGTGAGCAGTGCGGTACTGGTTGGCACCAGATCACGCTTGACCTCGTATTTGCCAATCACATCCAGCACCACCCGTGCCACTTGCCGCTCACCTTCCGTGGCGAAAACGGGTACTGGCGCGGTCACATCGGGTTCAGCACCTGTATTTGCCGGAGGAGGGCAAATGGTCGGCGCAGCGGCAAGGCCAAGCTGTGACATCGCGGCCGAGCTGACTTGTACGCTCACCTTCTTGTCGTCAGCGCTTGGTGCCTCCAGGATCACCTGCTTCAGGCGGATCGGCGAGTCGCCTCGGTTCGCCTCGTCGATGATTTCCTTGAACTTGTCGTGGGCCACGATGTTCAATCGGTCCACCGCAGCAACACCCGTGCGCTTGCCATAAGGCAAACGCAAGCCGCGTCCGATGGACTGCTCCACCAGCGTGCGCGCATGGGCCGCACGCAGGGGAACAATGGTGTAGAGATTTGTCACGTCCCAGCCCTCTTTGAGCATATTGACGTGAATGACGATCTCGGTAGGCTCGTCTACGCTCTCCACCGCCAAGAGCTTGGAGATCATCTCCTCTTCTTCGGCCCCCGTGCGGCTGGAGTCCACCTGAATCACCTTGTCCGCATAGCGCCCTTCATAGAAGGCCAATGACTCAATCAGCGTCTTCAGCTGCGAGGCATGCGTGGTGTCCCGCGCGATCACAAGCATGAACGGCTTGACCACCTTCACACCGTTTTCTCGGGCATAGGTCAGCAGCTCGACCTTGGTGGTCTCGTGTAGGCGAACACCGTCCTCCAGCTTGATCCTCTCGATCTCATCTGCCGAGTGCGCCTTAGCGTCGAAATTGCGCTGGGTCACCGCTGCAGGCTCTTTGACGAAGCCGTCTTCCATCGCCCGCGCCAGTGGGTAGTCCATCACCACGTTCTTGAAGGGCACAGGGCCGCGCGTGGATTCCACGAACGGGGTGGCCGTCACCTCAAGGCCAAACAAGGGCTTCAGTTCGTTGATGGACCGCACGCCGGCACTGGCCCGGTAGCGGTGCGACTCGTCCATCAACAGCACCAGGTCGTCCAGGCTGGCCAGGTGGTTGAAGTAACTGTCCCCCAGCACCTCCCGCATGCGCTTGATGCGGGGCTCCTTGCCGCCGCGCACTTCGGAATTGATTTTGGAGATATTGAAAATATTGATGCGCAGGGTGTCCATCGCACTCATACGACCACCTTGTCGGCACGCTCA
>CAZLGY010000185.1:0-3096 GCA_964559165.1 uncultured Chryseobacterium sp. | reverse complement strand
GTCCACTGCTGACGCAGCAGCGCGGTGGCACACAATTGGCCGGTGGTGCCGGCCACGGCCGGATTGATCGACAGGCGATCGAACATGTATTGCGTGAACTGCGGATCCTGCTGGGCCATGGTGGCACCACCGAGCATCATGCAGCATGCGACCGTAAGTATCCCCCTCATTCGTATTCGGTTTCGGTCCGTTAATGGTCGCCTGACGGAGGTGTTTCCAGACTTCCGGCAGGGTCTAACCCGGCGCCAATATAGTAACAATCCGATCCCACCAAATTTCCGTGACCACCTCCGGGCCGGGAAAAGGAGCCCCCTTCCGGACCGGGTCTCAGCTTAGTTTCTGGTAGGTACGCCACCAGCGATCGGGAACTTCTTCGCGGCAGGCGGTCTGGTAATCCGCATAGCTGCAGGGTACCAGGTGATGCCGCTCGAAGCGCACTTCCTGTTCGGCGCGGTAGGGCACGTCCATCCACCACCGGTCGCTGACATCGCTCTTGTAGAACACCAGTTCCTGCTCATGCCCCCGGATGGGGATGCGGAACCGGGTGAAGCGTTTGCGATCTAGCCAGGGCAGGTCGTTCGTCCTGCTGCGATACCCATCAAGGAAGCACCACACCAGTTGGGCGGCCAATTGGGCCGTGGTACCGTCCAGGTCACGTGTAGGGTCCAGTTCGTAGATGCCCACGGTGGTGATCTTCTCGCTCACCCCGGCATAGCGCATCAACTGGCAGATCTCCTCGCCATGGAAGCCATTGGGACCCGGCCGTGTGATGCCCGGCGCATCGCTGCGGCGGATGGCGTTCATATCCACGCTGAGCGCATCACCGTTGCGCAGCACGGGCTCGGCATCAGCGATACCTGCCCGCAGTTCCCCGAGGCGATGGGCATCGAAGTAGAGCTTGTCCATCAGCTCGATGCCGGGCTGGTCCACCAGATAGGTCTGGAAACCCAGGTTGCTGTAGTTGAACAGGTAGTTGGGCTGGCGCAGGATGATATGGCTGAGGTAGCTGGTGTCGGCCAGGCCCTGTCCCGGTTCGCCAAGGTCGAAGCGGGGGTCGATGCATACCAGGTTGGCGGTGCGCTCAACCATCTCGTACGCGAGGTATTGCGAATAGGTGTGCCCTTGTCCTCCACCGAGCAGGATGGGCACGATGTTCATGCGCATGAGGTGCGCAAGGGTCTCCGCTACGGCGTGCTGTGTGTCGGCCGGGGTGGCGCCGGGGTGGATGTCACCAAGGTCCACGATGCCACCCATCCCGGGCGGAGCGTAGAGCCGGTAGAGCTCCTCGCGGATGGCATCGGGGGCATGCACGCAGTTGCGGGGCCGGGCATGACCGGGGTCGTCGAGCACACCGAAAAGCGCGATACCGGCTCCTTCCAGCGGTGGGAATGGGACCCCCTCGCTGTGGAAGGTGGTCGCCTCACCGAGGCTGCTGGGAAGCCATTCGGGACGCTGGCCGCCGAACCGGTAGGAGGGCTTGAAGTAGATGCTGATGTCCATTCCGTACAAGGACCGTCGGGCTCACCCACACCAGGGATGGGCGGCATACGGCGACCGCACGAAGTTCGGATCGACAGCGGCGTGAACGGCGACCGGCGGACAGGTGATGCCCACAGGCCGCTGTTGGCAACCCCGCTACCATGGCAACGCCACACTAACGGGCGCTCCTCTTCGGGGCGGCCTTCTTCGCAGCCGCTTTCTTCGGAGCAGCCTTCTTCGCGGCGGCCTTCTTCGGTGCAGCTTTCGTGGCGGCGCCTCGTCCTTTGCTCTTGCCCTTGCGCTCGGGGGCCTCGGCCAGCAAGACCAGGGCACGCTCCAGGGTAAGGTCATCGACCTTGCTGTCCCTCGGCAGGTTGGCGTTCTTGCTGCCGTCGGTGATGTAGGGACCATAGCGGCCATCGAGCACCTGCACAGCGGAGCCTTCGAACTCCTTCAGCACGTTCTGGCGTGCTCCGGCCAACTTCGCCTCCACCAATTCGATGGCGCGCTCCAAGGTGATCGTGGCGGGATCCTCGGCCTTGGGCACGTTGGCGTAGATCGAGCCGTGCTTCACAAAGGGACCGAACCGACCGCGGCCCTGCACGATCATGCCTCCCTTGTACTCGCCGAGTTCGCGGGTGGCATTGGCGATCCGCTTCTGGTCGATGAGCTCCACGGCGCGGCGCAGGTCGATCTCCAGCGGATCATCCTCCGGGGTAAGACTGGCATAGGTGCTGCCCAGGCGCACATACGGACCGAAGCGACCGATGCCCACCGAGCAGATCTCGCCATCGTGCTCGCCCAGGGTGCGCGGCAGCTTGAATAGGTCCAGCGCTTCCTGCAGGGTGATGGAGCCGATGCTCTGGTCCTTGCGCAGGCTGGCAAAGCGGGGCTTTTCGGCATCTTCTGTCTCTCCGATCTGGATCATGGGTCCGAAACGGCCGATGCGGGCATAGACCTTACTGCCACTGGCGGGGTCGATGCCCAGTTCGCGGGCGCCGGTGGCACGTCCGGCGGTCTCGTTCACCGTGCCGATGGTGGCGTGGAACGGCTTGTAGAAGCGGGCGATCATCTCGCGCCAATTCTCCTTCCCTTCGGCGATCACGTCGAACTCCTCCTCCACCTTGGCGGTGAAATGCAGGTCCACGATGCTGGGGAAGTGCTCCACCAGGAAGTCGTTCACCACCATGCCGCTGTCCGTGGGGAAGAGCTTCTGCTTCTCGGCGCCGACGTTCTCACTCGCGGTGGTCTGCTCGATGGCCCCGTTCGCGAGGGTGATCACCCCGTAGTTGCGCTTGCTGCCTTCGCGGTCCTCCTTCACCACGTAGCCCTTCTTGAGCACGGTGCTGATGGTGGCCGCGTAGGTGCTGGGTCGCCCGATGCCGAGCTCTTCCAGCTTCTTCACCAGGCTGGCCTCGGTATAGCGGGGCGCGGGGCGGTCGAAGCGCTGGGTGGCGGTCATCTCGCGCAGGACCAGCTGTTCGCCATGGCGCATCTCAGGCAGCAGGCCCTCCTGCTCCTCGCTGTCCTCGTCGTCGCGCCCTTCCATGTACACCTTCAGGAAACCGTCGATGAGGATCACCTCGCCCTGGGCCTTGAGCGCATCACCGGGCCGGG
>CAZLGY010000184.1:0-3219 GCA_964559165.1 uncultured Chryseobacterium sp. | reverse complement strand
CGCGCAGCACGTCGTTGTTGCCCAGGTTGAAGGCATACTGCGGCCCGGAGCCTGTGCTGCCGGTCAGGGGTGAACTGCGCACCTTGTCCTTGTGCGGAGCCTTGGTGAGGGCCTCCTTCTTGATGAAGACCTTCACCATCTGGTCGTTGACCACCACGATGCGTTCCACATCACCGGCCTCGAGCATCTGCTGGTACTCGGTGGGCTGGATCTTGGCCACCCCGCCACTGTATTGGAACAAGTTGATGGACAGGATCACCAGAATGATGATGCCGTAGATCCAATAGAAGTTGAAGGAACGCTTCGGTCCCTTGGTCCCTCCTTCGGTGCGCTTGTCGTTGTTCTCCACGTTTCTTGTTGCTCGGTCTGCGTTCACGCCACGTTCTCATAGGTCCTGCGGACGGCGTCGCCCCACAGGTCCTCCAGCGCGTAGTGCGCGCGCTTGTCGCGGAGGAAGATGTGCACCACCACGTTCACATAGTCCAGCAGGATCCACTCCCGGTTGGCCTGTCCTTCGGCGTGCCAGGGCCTTTCGTTCAGTTCCTCACGCACCACCTTCTCCACCGAGCCATAGATCGCATCCACCTGGGTGGTGCTGTCCCCATGACAGATAACGAAGTGTTCTGCTACACTGTTCGGCACGCCACGGAGGTCGAGGTGCACGATGTTCCTGCCCTTCACTTCCTGGATGCCTTTCACCACGGCATCCACAAGGCGGGCAGCGTTCGTGCCCTTCGCGTTCTTCATCCGGTCTATCTTGGTCCGTTCAAAGGTACGAACTCCCGAACCAGCAAGCGGACCATGCCCGAGCGCACCCTTTTCCGCACGCGCCCGTTCACCGACCAGTTGGTGGAGCTTCCGTCCGTGGAGAGCACCAACAAATACGCTGCCGAAGCCTTAAGCCTGTCGAACCTGCCACATGGCGCTGTCATTCTGGCCCATGAACAGACGGGGGGGAGGGGCCAGCGGGGGCGTAGCTGGCATTCCGTGCCCGGGCTCGACCTCACCTGCAGCATCGTGCTTCAGCCTGTGTTGCTCAAGGTGGAAGAGCAGTTCCGCATCGCACAGGCCGCTGCGCTCGCGGTGGGCGCAACGGTGGCAGGGCTGGTGCCGGGGACGGTGCGCGTGAAATGGCCCAATGACATCCTCATCGACCGCGCCAAGGTGGCGGGCATCCTCATCCAGAACGAGCTGGCCGGTGACCGCATCGCCTGGACCATCATCGGCATCGGGCTCAATGTGAACAGTACGGACATGGACCCTGGACACCGCGCCACCAGCCTGCGATTGGCGGCGGGCCGCCCGTTCGATCGGGGGGCGGTGCTGGCCGGGCTCCGGGCGAACGTTGAGGGGCTCTGGCATCAGGTGGAGAACGACCCTGAGGCCCTTGCGCAGCAGTACCGTGAGCAGCTGTGGTCGGGGGGGCGGTGGTCGGCGGCCGAGTTGGATGGTAGTCCCCTGATGGTCAGGCCAATGGATGTTGACCAACAGGGGCGTCTGATCGTGGAGACCGAGGGTGGGTACGTTCAGGCGTACGGGTTGGACAGGCTTCGGTTGCTGCGCACGTGAAGGAAATGTTGCCGGATCCGAAGAAAGCTCTACTTTTGCCCTCCCTTACGAAAGACCCCAGGCCATGAAGCGTACCTATCAGCCCAGCAAGCGCAAGCGCACCAACAAGCACGGTTTCCGCAAGCGGATGGCCTCTGTTGCAGGCCGTGGGGTGCTTGCCAGCCGCCGTCGCCAGGGACGTCACAAGCTTACGGTAAGCGACGAGACCTCGCACAAGTAAGCGGTCTTCTGTGAACTCCATGAAGGGCTGCCCACGGGCAGCCCTTTTTGTATTCACGCTGTCGCGAGGGTCGCAGCGATCAGTCGTCCCAGATCGGGACCGACGAGGACGTGGCCGAAGGGCAGTTCCTGCTGGTCGATATGCTCGGGCGCCAGGGCGCGCAGACGCTCGCCCAGCGGTGCAGGGATCACCCGGTCGTAGTGGCCGAAGACCAGGTGCACCGGGATGTTGAGGGCCCGTACACGGTCCGCAACACGGGCCAGGTCGGGTTCGATCAGTCGGTAGCTGAGCCATACATCGTGCACCAGTTGACGTTTGGCACGGCTGTCCGTCTGCCCTTTCAGGAAGCGGTGCATGCGCTCGTCCATCAGGTGCATGGTGCGCAGCAGGTCCATCACCGCGTGCACCCGCCCCGGGTGCTGCACAAAGCGCTTGTAGGCCCACCGGCCGGGGCGTGAGGCGGCGAGGCCGCGGTACCAGGGACGCGTCTTGAGGCCATCGGGAGCCACCAGGAAGGCACGTTCCACACGCTGGGGTAGCTGTTCCAGCAGGTTTAGGGCAATACGCCCGCCCAGGCTGTGGCCCAGCAACGTGGCACGCTCCAGTCCGCGGTGGTCCAGGAAGGCGGCCATGAACTGCGCCAGTTCATGCGGGGTGAAGGGCTGGTCGGCGCGGTGCGGGTACCCCGGGCTGGCACCGTGGAAATGCAGGTCGAAGGCGTGGATGGTGCAGTGGCCACCAACGGTCTCCTCCAGGACGTGGAAATCCGCTCCCGTGCGGCCGAAGCCATGGAACGCCAATACCTGAACGGGACCGTGGCCGTATGTGTGGTAGGCAAGGGTGGTGCCGTGGGTGAAATACGCAAGCACAGGATCTGGCGCTCGGATGACCGGATGGCCGGAGCATCGCATGCGCCGCAAAGGTGGGAAGTGCAGTGGCAATTCGCGTTCACGACGGGGATGGCTGCCCTGAGCGCTGCATCGATCTCAACGTCACCTCACTTTTTGCGATCGTCCGATCGGATCTTTCTCCACGATCCGGTCACCTTATCCACGATCCCCGCTCCGCACTGTGCGCTCATGGTACTTTCGCATCCCGGGTCCGCCCTTGTCCCCGGTGATCGGGAACGTCGCGGGTCGGCCCCCCTCCGGAATGCCCAAAGACACCTCCATCAAGTCGGTCCTGCCCATCGGCAGCGGCCCCATCCCGGATACCACTCCGTGGTTCCAGGACCATCGGCCGGTCTTCGCCTTCGCAAAGTCTTCGGCGAAGCCCGCCAATTCCGTCGGCCACATTCTTCTTATTCCCGGCACCCATGCCTAAGGACACGAGCATCAAGTCCGTATTGTTGATCGGTAGTGGGCCGATCGTCAGCGGCCAGGCCTGCGAGTTCGCGTACTCCGGCTCCCAGGCCAGCCGCCCCCGCCGCA
>CAZLGY010000183.1:0-3236 GCA_964559165.1 uncultured Chryseobacterium sp. | reverse complement strand
ACCCAGATGCTGCCCATCCTGTGCCTGGTCAGCAAGGCCCGCGAAACAGGCAAGTCCACCTTCGCCAAGCTCATCAAGGCCATCTTCACGGGCAACGCGGCCTTCGTCTCCTCGCAGGACCTGCAAAGCGACTTCAACGAGCACTGGATCACCAAGCTCGTGGTGATCTGCGAGGAGGCCTTCATCGAGAAGAAGACGACCATTGAGCGCATCAAGGACCTGTCCACCGCCAGCGTGGCCATGGTCAATGCCAAGAGCGTGCAGCAGGTGGAGCAGGAGGTCTTCATCAAGTTCATCCTCTGCTCGAACAACGTCCGCAACTTCATCAATACCGACAACGACGAGATCCGCTTCTGGGTCCGCAACGTGCCCACCATCCCCGATGGCGAGCGCAACCCGGACCTCGAGAAGCTCATGCACGAGGAGATCCCCGCCCTGCTCGATCACCTCGGTAGGCGCACCATGGCCACCGAGCGGCTCAGCCGGATGTGGTTCGACCCCAAGCTGCTGGAGACCGATGCGCTCCGGCTGGTCCGTGAAAGCTCCATGCCCGTGGTGCGCCGCCAGCTCGAGGGATGGCTGCGCGTGATGTTCCATGCGCTGCGCTGCGAGCGCATCCTGATGACCGCCGAGGACATCAAACGCGAGGTGTTCCGCGGCCAGAACTACGAGGTGGAATACATCCGCCGCGTCATCAAGGAGGACCTCGGGGTGCAGACCTATCGCAACGCCAAAGGCATCAAGGCCACCACCAGCTACAGCTACCACCGCTGGGTGGAGAAACGCGGCACCCTTGAAGGTACCGTGCAGGACATCGAGGAGGTGAAGGTGAAGATGCCCGCACGACCCTTCGTGTTCGAGCGGCACCTCTTCCTCGATGACCAGACCTGGGAAATGCTCCGCCCGGACACCACCGCCGAACCCGCCGGTGCCATCCGGCTCCATCAGCCCGCCACGATGGACGACGACAGCGACCTGCCCTTCTGACCCGCCAACCATGGAACAGCACCTGCTCACCATCTCGGTATCCACGCGCGTGGAACCCGCCCCCAATGCCCTCGTCCAGGCGCTGCAACGTGCCTGCGGCACCGATGCCCGCCTGATCCTCCTGGGCACGCGCGGTACCCTCCGCTACCTGCAGGGTGCGCAGGCCGTCAACCGCTTCACGCCCGACCAGTACATGAGCGCCGCACGCGCCGGGCTGCTCTACCTGGAACCGCTCCATGAGCCCCTGCGGGCCTTCTCTCCAGCACTCGATGCCGATACCGGCCTGCCCGTGCTGCTCGAAGGCTATGCGCTGGCCTTCGCCAAGCGCAGCCACCAAGGGCCCGCTTCGCTCAAACCGCTTCAGCACGCACTCCTGCCATGAGACCCGGCCCGACGACCCTGCGCATCCAAGACCTCTTCCCGGGCAGCATCTACCGTGACATGCTCAGCGGTTCCCTCATCCTGGTGCGTGACGTGCACATCACCTCAACGCCCCACAGCGCCGACTGCTGGTGGTACAATCCCGTCACCGGCGTGCATGAGCCACTGGAGGTCTTCGACTACCAGCTTTCCAAGATCCCCGCTGAAAGCCTCGTGGCGCATTTCCAAGCGTCCTCGCCCCAGCTGCGCTCCATGCCCTGAGCAGCCCCCGGACCCCTGTGCTGTGGGGATGGGATGACATTGGTTCCCCAAAGTTGTGGCCTCGGGCGGAACGCCCTCCTCCAACCTGTTCCATGACCCGCTGTGCACCACGGTGCTGCAAGGGTCGGCGCCGAAAGCCGCCTCGCACCGCGACGGTGCGCCCCTTGCGCTGATCCGCCCATCGGCCCCCTGTGTCGGGAAACCAATTCATCCCTTCACATGGAAACACATCCCGCTCTTCGAGACCTTCCGGTGCATGCACCACGTACCGCCCTGCGGACGCTGCTGCACCTGCAACACCGGCACCCCGATGTGGTGCTGCTGTTCTGCCACCTCGATGGTCCACTGGCCAACGCCGTGGTCCACTACGAGGTCTTCGGCGATCACGCCCTGATCATCGCACGGCAGTTCATGCTGACGCTGTACCGCACGCCCGATGGCCGCGCCATGGCGGTCGTGCCCGCCATGCTCGATGAACAGGTGCTGCCCTATTGCGTGAAGGTCCTCGGGCATCGCACCGCGATCGCCAACCCGGCCTTCACCCCGGATGCCGCAGAACCGGAACCCTCGCCGTTCCGCGCCTGCACCACCTGCAACCGCGACAACTCCATGGCCTGCATGGTCCTCAACGGCCGCACCATCGAACCGTGGTGGATGAGCTACGACGGCTCCAGGCTCCTGTGCCCGGAGTGCGCCGCACCGGTGCTCAACGAACGCCTCATGATCCAACACCAACCAACCTACCTCTCCCGATGATCGACGAACTCTTCCTCTCCACCACGCCGGTGAACGAGCCCTGTGCCCAGCTCGGCGCTCCCGACTATCACCGCCGTACACGCGCGGAATGCCGCGCCTTCATCGGCCAGCTCCACCGCCAGTTCGGTGAACCTCCCGCCGGTGCCTGGCTCAAGGTCCGCAGGTGCGAACATGACTTCGGCACCTACCACGAACTGGTCGTGCGGTTCGATGACTCCTGCGAACAGGCCGTGGACTTCGCCTATCAGCTCGAAGGCGAACTGCCCCTGCAATGGGACGACATCGCCCGCGCCGAGCTCGAGGAAGCCCTCCGCGCTGAGGACAACACCATTCACTCCACCATCCCGAACCGCTGACAATGGCCTACACCATGATCTTCCAATGTCCCATGTGCGCCGCTGTGCACGAAACGGACCCGAACCACGTGCTGCGGCTCTGCCCCACCTGCCAGTGGGACCTGCAGGATGACCTGCAATGTGAGACCGACCCCGACTACGGCGGGGCGTTCGATGGCTTCACCGTCACCTCCGATGCCGAATGGTAGCCATGGAACACCTGCTCATCACCCAAGGCGCCTGCGCCGTGGCCCCCTTCGCGGGGCCACGGCCGCCGGCCACCCACGAGGTCCGCTGGTTCTTCCGCCATGATCACCTCCATGACCATGACGAGCTCCTCGGACGCATCCTCGTGAACTGGTCCGAGCCGCGCGAGCAACGCCGCATCGAATCCCTCTCCCTGCGCATCCAGTTCGCCCTCCACTGCTCTTGGAACCAACTGCGCCGGGACATCGTGCCGCTGGTGTCCCTCGACAAGGCGCGCCGCACCCTGTCCGACCACCAGCGCTTCGTGCG
>CAZLGY010000182.1:1850-3239 GCA_964559165.1 uncultured Chryseobacterium sp. | reverse complement strand
AAGCTACCCAGCTATAGCCTGCCAGTGCTGTTGCCCTGCCAGGATGGGCGGGCCTTCGTGGTGCTGGGTTTTGGCATCGACCAGCAACGCGGCCAGGCCAGAGTGCTTGCGCCTGACACCGGCCCACAGGAGCAGTGGCTGGCGGTGTCGGTGCTCGACGCGCTGTCGACTGGCGACATGCTGATCGTCAAGCGCACTGCTCGGCGTGCCGGCCAGACCTTGGTGCCCTTGCGCGGCGCAGCGTTCAGCTGGTTCTGGGGCACGCTGTGGCGCTTCAAGCATTTTTATGCCGAATCGATGATGGCCGCGGTGATCGCCAACGTGCTGACCCTGGCCACCGTGTTCTTCACGATGAATGTCTACGACCGCGTGGTGCCGACGCAGGCGTACACCTCGCTGTGGACGCTGGCGATTGGCACCACCATCGCCGTGCTGCTGGAGTTTTCGATGCGCTGGCTCAAGGCCAGGCTGGTCGATCTGGGCGGCAAGAAGGCGGATCTGGCGATCAATGCGACGCTGCTGCGCGAGATCATGTCGATCAGGCTGGAGCATCGGCCGCAGTCGATCGGCATCTTCGCCAGCTCGATGCGCGACTTCGAGTCGCTGCGGGACTTCTTTTCATCGGCTTCCTTCGTATTGCTGACCGACCTGCCTTTCCTGTTTCTGTTCATCGGCCTGATATTCATCGTGGCCGGGCCGCTGGGCTGGGTGCCACTGGTGGCCGTGCCCCTGGTGCTGGTGTTGGGGCTGCTGTTGCAGCCGGCGCTGATGCGGGCGATGCAGGCGAACATGAAGGAGTCGGGCGATCGCCAGAGCGTGCTGGTGGAATCGATGCTGAACCTGGAGGCACTCAAGGCGCACAACGCCGAGGCCTACTTGCAGCGCCGCTGGGAGCTGGCCAATGAGGCCGGTGCGGACTCCTACAAGAAGATCCGCGGCCTGAGCAACCTGATTCTCGGCTTCACGGTCAGCCTGCAGCAATTGGTGTCAGTGGCCATGGTGGTGGTGGGGGTGTACCTGATTCATGCCAACCTGCTGACCCTGGGCGGGCTGATCGCCGCGACCATACTGGCCGGACGGGCAATCGCCCCGCTGGGCGGCATCATGAGCCTGGCCGCCCGTTACCAGCAGGCAAGCACCGCACTGCAGACGCTTGACGGGCTGATGAAGCGACCGCGCGACCGTGAAGAGGGCCGCAGCTACCTTGCCGCCGAGCGTGGAGCGCTCGCAACTCTGGGTGGAGCACTGGAGCTCGAAGAGCTGGAATTCGCCTACCCCGGCGAGCACCGCATTCCGGTGCTGCGTCGCTTGTCGCTGCGGCTGCCGTCAGGATCAACCATGGCGCTGCTGGGCCGGGTGGGCAGCGGCACGTCCACGCTTCTCAGGCTG
>CAZLGY010000182.1:0-1840 GCA_964559165.1 uncultured Chryseobacterium sp. | reverse complement strand
CGCCGGGCTGTACCTGCCGCAGGCCGGGCAGGTGCGGGTCGGCGGTATTGAGCTTCAGCAGATCGACCCAGCCAGCCAGCGCAGCCGAATTGGCTGGGTCGGCCAGGATCCGATGCTGTTCATGGGCACGCTGCGTGAGAACCTGGTGCTGGCCGACAGCTGGATACCGGACACCCGCCTCATCGAGGTGCTCAAGCGGCTTGACCTCTACCCGCTGGTGGCGGCCCATCCGCGTGGTCTCGACATGCCCTTGACCGAAACCGGCGGTGGGCTCTCGGGCGGGCAGCGGCAACTGCTGAGCATCGCCAGGATGATGCTGCGCGACCCCGAACTCGTCTTCATGGACGAGCCCACGTCGCACATGGACCAGAGCACAGAGACCCGCGTGATTGCAGAGCTCAAGACCTGGCTGGTTGGTCGTACCGCCTTGCTGGCCACCCACAGGCCACAGCTGCTGGAGCTGGCTGACGCTGTGGCCGTGATCGACGCTGGTCAGTGCCTGGCACAGGGTCCCAAGGCCGAAATGATCGAAAGGTTGTCGCGAGGTGTCAGCGTAGAACGCCAGGGCGCAAGAGCATGAGCCGTCCTTATGAAAGCAGCCCAGTGGGGTATGGTGCGCGAAGTGCCGAGGACGATGAGCGGCGCACGAGCCGCTGGCTGCTGCTGCTGACGGCAGCGACGCTTGGTGTGGGCTTGGCCTGGGCGGCCTGGTTCGAGCTCGACGAAGTGACACGGGCCCAGGGCAGGGTGTTCCCGGCCAGCCGGGAGCAGGTGGTACAAAGCCTCGATTCGGGCGTGCTGCGCGAGATGTTGGTGCGCGAAGGCGACACGGTCCAGAAAGGACAGGTGCTGCTGCGCATCGACGATGCCCGCGCCGGACCGGTTTACCGCGAGGCTGAGGCCAAGGAGGTGGCGCTGAGCGCGACCGAGGCCAGGCTGCGCGCGGAAGCCAATGGCGCGCCGCTGCGCTTTCCGCCCGAGGTCAGCCGACATCCAGTGATCGAGCAGCGTGAGCGCAATGCCTACCAAGCCCGCAAGGCGGCCTTGGACGAGCAACTCGTGGCCATTCGAAATTCCAACGGTGCGACGGCCAACTCGATCAAGGCATTGCAAGCTTCGATGGAGGCGACCCAGCGCGAGATGGAGATGACCCAGCCGCTGGTGAAGAAGGGGGTGATCTCGGAGGTTGAGCTGCTGCGGCTGCAACGCCAGATGGCCGACCTGAATCGCCAGCAAGCCGATCTGGAGCGGCAGCAGGCCGACCTGCAGGGTCAGATGGTCGAGCGGCGCAACCGTTACCTGACCGACGCCAACAATGAGTTGGTACGGGTGGCCTCGGAACTGTCGCAGACGCGCGAGAACGCTGCGGCGCGGCAGGACAGCTTGAACCGCACGGTGATCCGCTCGCCGATGAAGGGAGTCGTGAAGAACGTGCAGCTGACGACGTTGGGCGGCGTGATCCAGCCCGGCCAGAGCCTGCTGGAGATCGTACCAACCCAGGATGAGATGCTGGTCGAGGCCTATGTGAAGCCTGCGGAGGTGGCATTTCTGAAGGTCGGTCAAGTGGCCACCGTCAAGCTCACGGCCTATGACTTCAACAAGTTTGGCGGTCTGACGGGCACACTGGAGCACTTGAGCCCCGACACGCTGAAGGACGAACGCAACCGCCGGCAGGGCAGCCTGCCCGAGCTGGAGGAGGGCTATTACCGCATTCTGGTGCGCATCCGCCCCGGCGACCATGTGCGCAATGGCATGAAGCTCGAACCACTGCCGGGGATGACCGCGATGGTCGAGATCCGCACCGGCAGCAAAACGGTACTCGAGTATCTCTTCAGGCCGC
>CAZLGY010000181.1:0-3242 GCA_964559165.1 uncultured Chryseobacterium sp. | reverse complement strand
CGCTCCGCAGCTCCACCACCACCCAGTCCACCACGGCGTTCGCACCGGTCACGGCCAGCACGGCGGGCGTGGTGGTTTCTCCACCACCACCACCCACATGCGCATAGCCTGCGGCGGTGTAAGGCTCCGTTATGGGCACCAGGCCACCGGAACGCAGCGTGGTGTTCATCTGCTGGGTGCCGCTGTTGTAAGGCCCTTCCAGGAACGCGCGCGGCCGCAGGGCCACGGCACCCGTGGGGCACGATAGCTGGTTGATGTACTGCCACACCTGGTTGTTGAAGCTGATCGCCACCGACTGCGAGGTGTAGGCGGGGTTGCCCATACGCACCACCACCATGTTCATGGACGGCACCACGTTCAGCAGCTGGTCGTTCTTGCCCAGCCCGCATATCATGTCCGGCGGCGCATCGGGCATCAACATGCCGGGGAATACGCTCTGCAGCGTGGGCACCATGTAGCTCGGTTGTCCGTTGAGCCACCAGAGGTAGCCATAGCTCTGGTTGAGTCCCTGCGACGGCGTGGTCATCGCCGTGAAGTAGGCCGGGTCGCGCAGAACCGTGTCGGTGGCCCACACGCCGCGGTTCAACGCCAGCAGCCCGAAGCGGGCCATGGAGCGGGCACGGCTGAAGAAGACGTTGTTGTAAGGTGACCCGGCTGCAGTCCAGATGCCGTCCATGCCCGTCCTGTTGCGCAGCCGTGTGTTGAAGTAGCTGCTGAAGGTGGAGCCGGTGGCATTCGCGATCACCTCGTCCAGGATGGTGTACGGGGCATTGTGGTAAGCCCAGCGCGTGCCCGCCGGTGCCAGGTATTGCAGGCAGGAGGCAAGCGTGCAATCGTCGTCCGGCACATTGTCGTTCAGCCCGGTGGTCATCGTCAGCTGGTTCCGCACCGTGATCTGCGCCTCCTGCTGCGGGGTGCAGCTGGTCCACCCCGTGCCGAGGTAGGTGCCGGTAGGGTCGTCGATGTCAAGGAAGCCCTCCTGCTGCGCGATGCCGGTGAGCATGGCGGTGAGCGTCTTCCCTGCGCTCGCCCAATACCAGAGGCTGTCGCGCTGGAACGTGCCGTAGTACTGCTCCAAGGCGATCTTCCCGTCCTTCAGGATGATGAAGGCCTTGGTGTTGCGCGCGCCCAGGAAGGCGACCAGGCTGTCCACCCGGGCCTGGCACCAACCCAGTGATGCCGGAGTGACGGTGGTCCAGTTCTGTCCGGTGAGCGGCGGGAAATACAGGTTCTGGGCGCGGCTTGGTGCGCTGCCGGCCAAGGCGATGCAGGCGATCAGGCTTCTCATGCTCATCGAACTTGGACTGGCTTCAGCTGGGAAGGTTCAAAGCATCGTGTTCCGCATTGCCCAACGGCGCGCTGCAAAGGCCGGCCTTAGTTCCCCGGCACGGCGAACCCCAGCACCCGCACCAGCGCCTCGTTGTAGCTGCAGCGCTCAACATGTGATACCTGCACCACGCGGTCCAGGGCCTGCTGGAGCTCCTGTGCGCTTGGCTGCCGCGCACGCTTCACGTTCGACATCCAGTCGATGACATCACGCGTGGTGAGGTCGATGTCGAAGGTGAGCAGCGACATGTGCAGGTCCCTGAAGGGGATGAAGAACCAGTTGCCGTAGTAGGGTGGCCGTTTCTTCTCCTCCGGGCCCGTGGGCAGTTTCAGGCCCTTCCACATGTAGATGGTCCATCCGTCAAGGTCCGGCTCGGCGTCCATCAAGGCGGCCTGCTCCCCGATGGTGGCCATGCGGTTGATGCCCCACTCGCCGCAGAACACCGGACGGTCGCGGAGCTTGGCGCTGTGCATGAAGCGGGGCAGGTGCTTGCGCATCTTCAGCCCGAACCACGTGTAGAAGTGGAACGAGTAGGCGCCGTTCGCATCCAGCAGGTTGTCGTACCGTGCCAGCACATCCAGGTCGATCGCGTAGTTGTTCCCCTCGTACACGATCATGTGGTGCTTGTCCACCGCACGGATGGCCGCAGTGATGTCCCCGTAGACGTCCAGGAGCTCGCGTTCGCGCTTCTTCGGGAGTGCCGGCTCGCCGAGCAGGTCGTAGCCGAGGATCATCTCCTCGTCCTTGTAATGTTCCGCGATGCGGGCCCAGATCTCGATGGTCCTGCGCTGAGCGGCGGGGGAGTCCCACAGCATGGTATCACCCTTCACGTAGCCGGTGCACCACAGCTTGTCCGGCGCCTTCGGCGGCACCATCATGATGGGCAGCACGGCGATGCCGGTCTGCTTGAACACGGGCATCAGGCGGTCCAGGCTGTTGAAGAACAATTGCTCGGTGCGCTCCGAATTGAACAGCACCGCATCGAACCCGATCCGCACGCAGTTGATGCCCATGCGCTTCATGAGCCGCACATCCGCTGCCACGAGGAAGGAGTCCGTCATGGTCTTCAGGTGCTGCTGGTAAGCCTCGGCGCCGATCACGGAGGAGACCCTGGCGGCGGTCGTCTTCTGGGCCGTCTGCGCCCCGCCCAGCACGTAGTTCTCCTGGTAGAGCCAGCAGCTCACGTTCACGCCCTTGATCCGGAAGGGCTGTCCGTCCGGACCTACGATGATGCCGCCCTCGCGGTGGAAGAAGCGGTTGCCGGGCGCGGCAAAGATGCCCCCGGCGTTCACAGCCACATGCAGGAACAGAAGGAGGCGGAGCATCATCAGGCCCTGGTCAGGATCACGGAGTACACCGCATAGAACAGGTAGGAGAACACGAACAAGGTCCAGGGGTACACCACGTGCCGCAGAAGGAGAACCTTGGCTTCCCGGTCGGAAGCAAGCACTTTCGCGCTCTGTCCAAAGCTGTACGTGAGCGTGGTCAGCAGCACGGGTATGCCCAGCAGATCCAGCACCAGGTCCTTCTGGAATTGCGTGTCAAGCACGTGCGCCACCTTGAGCATCATGCCCAGGTGGAGCAGCAAAAGTGCCAGTGTGTTCAGGAGGAACAGCCGGGCCATGCTGCTTGACCGTACGGCCTCATTGCCTGCCACGAGGGGGATCTGGGCCAGCAGGCCGGCCACTGCACCCACTGTGCCGATGCGGAAGAGGATGTCGCCACCCGGTGCGAACTGCATCTTGGCTATCCAAGCGATCCAGATGGTCGCACTGCCGATCGTGAAAATGGTGCGTGAGGCTTTCATCGGATTACAAAATAGATCTTCAGGCGTTACCGGAAACACACCGGTCAGGCCGGTCCGGACCATCATCGTGGGTGGCGGAGCGTGTTGGAGCAGGATCGTGTCAGCGGG
>CAZLGY010000180.1:417-3450 GCA_964559165.1 uncultured Chryseobacterium sp. | reverse complement strand
GCCATCCTTCTCGATGAGCTGACCGGCATCGATGAGCCGGGTCTCACTGGTGGGTACTGGCGGAAGGGTATTGGTGGCGTTCTGTGCGCGCATGGCGGGTGCCATGAGCAGGGCTGAGCATAGGCCCAGGACCCGCAGGAAGGTGGATAGGTTGGTCGTCATGGCCACAAGTAATGTGCATCACTACGCCAGAACGTGACGCAGTGATGCATGAAGGGCGCCCTCAGCGCCCCTGCTTGCGGAAGACCTCCACGGAGAAGCGACCGGAGTAGCTGTTGGACCCGCAGCATCGGCAGGTATCGATACCGAGGCCTTTCCAGTCGATGACCTGGAAGTGGTGATCGGACCGTGCCAGTGCAGCGTGGCTGCGCCGGCTGGTGCGCCCGCGTTGTTCGGGGTTGATGGCATTGTAGCAGTCCTCGCAGATGGCGGGGAGTTGGACGAGCCCATCGAAGCCGACGGGCATTTCTTCCAGGGAGAAGGTGTGAACGTGTTGCATGGCTCCACGTCTTCACCTGATGTGAACAGGGGTGCAAGGCACGTGGAATACCGGACCGCAGGGAGGATATGCCGCGAAAGGCCTTGCGCCGCCGCAGGCCCCGCAGGCCTCCAGGGTCAAGGGTCTGGAGCGAGGGTGAGTGGTTTGCCATGCGACCGGGCGCACGCTCCGGGAAGAGGAAGGCGGCGATGGCGGACGACGGACGGCGGATGGGAGGAAGAGCGGGCCAGTGGGATCGAACCACTGCGAGGCACCAGCGCCCGCTGCCGGTGTGATCACCGGGTGAAGACGGCCCCGGTATCGGTATCGAAGTAGAAGCTGTGGAACAGGTCCACCGCGTACTGGTCCACATCGAAGTAGGACGAGTTGATACCGGCGCGTTCCATGGTATCGAAGAAGCCGTGCTCCTCTGCGAGTTGGAAAGCGAAGTCGCGCTTGCTCTCGTAGAAGCCTTGGAAGCGGTCGCGGAAGTCGGTGAGCGCATCGGCATCGATGTCATCGGGACCGTGGACATCCACGAAGGCGAGGAAGGCGTTGTACATCTCGGTGGACATCTCGTTGAGTTCGTCCTTGATGTCCCAGAAAGCGTCGTTGATGTGCGACTCGGAGTACCACTGCTTCGGGAAGCACTCGAAGTCCTGGAACATGAGCTCCGGGTCGTGCTCATCCTTGTGGAGCTCGTGGCAGGCCTGGAGGAACTCCTGCTTGTCGGCATAGTCGAGCAGGTCGAGCCATGCGCCGGCGATGGAGCCGTTGTTGTACTTGCCGTAGGTACCTACGTAGACCTTGGGTTCGAATTGCTGTGTCCTCATGGGAAGTGATTTGGTTTCCCGTGCCACAGGGCCGTGTGGCGAACAAGCGCAAGGGGCGCACCGTCGCGGTGCGAGGCGGCTTTCGGCGCCGACCCTTGTATTGGAGAGGTCCACAGCGGACGTGGCAGCAGGATGCAGGAGCGCTTTTCGGCCGCGGCCGTTCCTTTGGGAAACCAAATGACAGCCCCTGCACAGTCTGGTGGATGTGTGGGGTGTGAACAGCAAAAAGCCCCTCACCCGGAGGTGAAGGGCTTGAAACCTGAGCGGGCTGTCAACGCTCGGATACCGGGAACGCGAACGCGGTGGCGACCACGTTGGGGAGGCCGTGGGTGTTGATGTACTCGCGCTTGCCGGAGATCGGGTGCATGCGATGGCGGAACTGGTGTTCATCGGGACTTCCCTCGCGGCGGAGGGTGCCCATGTACTGCCAGCACTCGCTGTACTGGGCGTTGTGGGCCACGGGGTCGGCGTTGCCCCAGCGCAGGTAGTGCGACATGCGAAGGCCGTTCCAGGCCTCGTGCCAGCCTTTGGAGTCCTGTTCGAGGAAGATGAGCGTACCTGCTGCCATGATGGAGGTTCGGGGTTGGTTGGACATGGCAACCGGTCATCGTGACGCGCAGGGCGGGCCATGCGTCGTGGAATACCGGACCGCAGGGAGGATATGCCGCGAAAGCGCGTGGCCCAGTCCCAGGGGGACGAGCCCGAGCAGGTGCGATAGGTTCGCCATGTCCGGACGACCCCCGGCATGGCGGCGGGGTCCACAGGCGAGGACGGATCAGGCTGGCCGTCGGGTGTTGCTGCGCCCCCTGGGGTTGAGCCGGTGGTGGTAGATGCGCTCGGCGGTGAGCAGGGGGTGGTCCTCCTCGGTGATCCCGTAGCTGCGTCGCCAAAGCTCGATGGCCTCGCGGGTGCGTTTACCCAGGCGGCACCGGTACCAGTTCACACGGAGGGCCATTTCGTTGAGGCAGGCCTTGGTGAGCTTGCCGGTCACGGTGCGGTGGTGCCAGTGGCTGATGTCGGCCTGCTGGCGGGGACCGGGCACGATCAGGAGGGTGAGGTAGCCCTTGGGCTGGTCGGTATCGGGGTCATAGTCATTGACCACCTGCACGAGGGTACGTCCGCGCAGGCTGCGTTCGAGGGTGTCCCAGAGGGTTTGGGCGCCCTCATCGAGCAGCAGGCGATGAGGCTGGCAGAGGCGTGCGAGCACGTACTTGCGGACGTACGGCTTCACATAGATGCGGATGGGCAGTGTCTGGGGCATCGCAAGGATGCCCCGGTGCACGCCGATGCAAAGGAAATGAATGGTAAAGTGATTTTCCGGCTTACGAGAGCAACTCCTGCAAATCCTTCATAGTGCCAAGTTCAACTATCACGGTTTTGTGGGATAATCCTAATTGCACGAGCCTGATCAGTCTCGCGCGGGCTTCTGGATCAGGATTGACGACGATCAAGTGAGAGAGCTTTCGCTCTGGCTTACGTTCTTTCGCGGACACCCTGATGAGTATCTGGCTGAGCATATCCGTCGGTGGGACGGAATAACCCGCAACAACCAGTACAGAGCCGTTGGGCAATGATTCACGCGCTTGCTTCCAAAGAAGCTTGAAGACAGGGTCGGTGGATATACGCTTGTCCCATACGGGAGCGATGACTTCTGTCTTATTGCGGTTCTGGTCCGAGTAGGGGTCCTCACGAAGGTTCAATAGACCATTGTCTCCGTTGCGG
>CAZLGY010000180.1:0-407 GCA_964559165.1 uncultured Chryseobacterium sp. | reverse complement strand
ATCAATGGCTTGCCCATTTCCACGATCTCGGATTCCCAGTATTCATCTCCATTATTGATATCCACCCCGTAGCTTTTGGTAGGTACCCAGCGCTTACCTGCCGTGCGGCGGAGCGAGTCGTCCATCAAACAGTCATAGTTAAAGGACAGGACGACATCCTCTCCATGCAATGCCGAGGCCAAAGCATCATGGTACTCGCACGACCTCGGGTCATCATGCTCATCCTTGAAGACCAATCCGAAAAAGACAGCGATCGCCTCGACGAATCGGTCCAGTTGTTCCTTGTAGACCTTCGGGGTTGGACCGCGCGTGATCTTCATGTTCGCGTTAAAGTCCACCAGCGCCTCCAACTGCGTGAAGAACTCCTCCATCCGCAGCCCGGCCTGCTCGGCGCGCCGCCGGGCACC
>CAZLGY010000179.1:0-3454 GCA_964559165.1 uncultured Chryseobacterium sp. | reverse complement strand
CATGCCGGGGATCGAATCCGGCCACCACGCCGGCCCAGGCCTCGCGGAAGGCGCGGAGCCTCGCCACCTCGTGGAAGAGGTCATCGCCCAGCCTGAACGTGAACTGGATGCGTGCGCAGGCATCGTCGACCGGAAGACCCAGAGCAACCATATCCTGCAGGGCGGACCTGCCGCGTTCGATTGCGAGCCTCGGGATGGAGTGCCCATGCTGCGTGTCGTCAATATCGATCAGGCGGATGCGTGGATGGGTTCGCACCAAGGCGATCACCTCAGGTTCCAGGGGGGCGCTGATGTACGCGCTCACCTCTGCATCCGGTACTCCTTGCGCTTTCGCCTGCTTAAGCACCCAGCTCAGCAGGGCGCGTCCCCCTCCGGGCACCTGCAGATCGATGCCCCCCAGGAGGACATCCGCAAGCATGTCCGGTACACGTGTCAGATCATCGCCGGTGGCACGCACCGCATCGGCCCCGCCCATGAGGTTCTCCAGGAGCAGGTCGTTCGCGTCCGGGTCGTTGGGTGCGATCTCCACGCAGGCCCGCCACGGGTTGCCTGCGCGTTTCACGCCACGGCGCCAGCCATCAGCAGCACCGGCCTCTCCGGCCATGAGGAAGGGCGGCAGCACGGCATCACCCACACGCACATCCAGCGTGCCGGGCGGCTTTTCCTTGAGCTCCTTCGCGATCACCGCCTCCCATGCCCCGCGCGCGGCGGGTGGGAAGGCCTCGAACAGCTTGTCTTGCGCCATCGGTGCGAAGATCGCACCCCGGTGCCAAGTCCATCCAATGGTCGGCGGATGCCGCCGGTCCTTCTGGCAGCGTACGGTGCTACAGGCCACGTTCTGCGCGGGTGTTTACCTTCGCGGCCCGCTCCGGCACTCAGGTCGCAGCGCACCTGAAATGAACGTGAGCAGGAACACCGTCGTGAGCTTCCATTACACGCTGCGCGACCAGGACGGCAACACCTTGGACTCCTCCAGCGGGCGTGAGGCCTTCGCCTACATCCAAGGGGGGGGCATGATCGTGCCCGGATTGGAGGAGCAGATGGAGGGCCGCAAGGCGGGTGACGCCTTCAACGCGGTGGTGGAGGCGGCCAAGGGCTACGGTGAAGTGGACCCCCAGCTCCTGCAGAAGGTTCCCCTCGACCGTTTCGGTGGCACCACCGTGGAGGCCGGCATGCAGTTCCAGACGCCGGACAACATGGTATGGAGCGTGGTGGAGGTGGTGGATGGTCACGCGATGCTGAACGGCAACCACCCGCTGGCTGGGGTCAGGCTGCACTTTGAGGTGAGCATCACCGAGGTGCGCATGGCGACGCCGGATGAGCTGAGCCATGGCCACGTGCATGGCCCGGGCGGCCATCACCATTGAGGCGGCCATGGTCCGCGGGGCTTTCCTGTTGCCGGCGCTTGTTCTTGCTCTTGGAGGGGACCTTTGTGCCCAAGGTGTGAGCGATAGCAGTGCGCAGGGCGGGCTGCGGATCACGGCCTACGTGGATGTGTATTTCGCCTATGACTTCGGTCACAGCCGCGATGACGAGCGTCCGCGCTTCCTCTACCAGTATGACCGCCACAGCGAGGTGGACCTGAACCTGGGACTGCTCCAGGTGGCTTACGAGCGCGGCCGCACGCGGGCGGCCCTGGGTCTGATGGCCGGTACCTATGCGCAGGCCAACCTCATCGGTGAGCCCGAGCTCCTTCGCAATGTCCAGGAGGCGCGCGTGGGCCTGGCGCTCGATCGGCGCAGGACGCTCTGGCTCGACGCGGGCATCATGCCGTCACACATCGGGCTGGAGGGTGCCATCGGCATCGACAATTGGACACTGACCCGGAGCATCGCCGCCGAGAATTCTCCCTATTACATGAGCGGTGCGAAGCTCACGTGGCGCGGCCTTCCGCGCTGGGAGATGGCCCTGGTGTACATGAACGGCTGGCAGCGTATCCGCCGGGTACAGCATGACACGCCGTGCCTGGGCACGCAGCTCGTGTGGCGGCCGCAGGATGGCATGTTGTTCAACTGGAGCACGTTCGCGGGCAGCGATGTGCCTGACAGCCTGGGCCTGACGAGGGTGTTCAGCAACCTGTACGGCACGTGGAACCGGGGCAAATGGGGTGTGCAGGCGGGTTTTGATGTGGGCCTGCAGGAGGCACGCAGCAACGGGCCTGAGCAAGTGTGGTGGACCCCCTTGCTCATCGTCCGCAGGCACGTGGGTGACCGGGTGTGGCTGGTGGCCCGGGCGGAGCACTATTCCGACACGGACCAGGTGATCCTCTCCACCGGGACCGTTCATGGGCTTACCACGATGGGCTATTCGCTGGGCTGCGATGTGCGTGTGGTGGATGAGTTCTGGTTGCGCTCGGAGGTGCGCACCTTCCATGGGGTTGACGCCATCTACGACAGCATGCATGGGCCGGTGCAGGACAACACCAGCATCACCATCAGTGCGGCAGCGCGCTTTTGACCGCCTTACTCGGTGGCGGGCACCAGGACGAAGATCTCCTCGTCGTCGCGCTTCATGAGGTAGCGCTCCCGTGCGAATTTCTCCAGCTTCTGCTTGTCGCTGGTGAGTTGGTGCAGGTGCTGCCGGGTGACCCCGATCTGCTCCTGGTACCAGGCCTGCTCACTGCGCATGCGGGCCAGCTGGCGCCGCAGCTTGAAGGTGGTCCACAGGTCATATTCGTGCAGGAAGGCGATCCAGGCGAACAGGATGAGGGCCGCCGCTCCGTAACGATTGCGCAACCACTTCGGGACGAACCGCAGGATTTTTTCCTTCACCCGGCGAAGGTCGCACGGCGACCGGCCCGCGTCTCGGTCGGACGGTGGCTGCGATCAACGATCGATCGTTCAAAGCCCGTCAGCCCATGAAGGGATAGCCGTGCTCGGTGGGGGGGACGAAGGTCTCCTTGATGGTGCGTGGGCTCACCCAGCGTATGAGGTTGAGGTAGCTGCCGGCCTTGTCGTTGGTGCCGCTGCCACGGCCGCCGCCGAACGGCTGCTGACCCACAACCGCCCCGGTGGGCTTGTCGTTGATGTAGAAGTTCCCGGCCGCGTGGCGCAGGGCCTTGGTGGCCTGGACGATGCTTGCGCGGTCGTTGCTGATCACGGCGCCGGTGAGGGCATACTCCCCCGTGGTGTCCACCAGCTTCAGCGTATCCTGCCACTTGTTCTCGGGGTACACGTGGATGGTGAGCACCGGCCCGAAGATCTCCTCGCACATCGTCACACTGCGTGGGTCCTTCGTGACGGCCACGGTGGGCTCGATGAAGTAGCCGTTCTTCTTGTCGTACTTGCCGCCAGCGATGATGGTGATGTTCTTCCGGTCCTTGCGGAGGCCGTCGATGTAGGCGGCGATCCGGTCGAATGCGCGTTCATCGATGACCGCACCGATGAAGTTCCTGAAGTCGCGCGGGTCGCCCATCTTCATCTCGGAGAGGTCGGCGAGCAGTTCCTTCTTCACC
>CAZLGY010000178.1:278-3497 GCA_964559165.1 uncultured Chryseobacterium sp. | reverse complement strand
CATCGACCGCAACGTGATACCCCGCTGCGACGTGTTCACGGACAATGGCTACACCAAGGAGGAGATGAAGCTGGTGCACGAAACGAAGAAGATCCTGGACGCTGGCATCCGCGTGACCGCCACCGCTGTGCGCGTACCCGTGACCGGCGGACACAGCGAGGCGGTGAACGTTGAGTTCGCCCGGGAGTTCGAGCTGGACCAGGTGCGCGAACTGCTGCGCAACGCGCCCGGCGTGCAACTGCTCGACGATCCCGGGCGGGACGCGTATCCCATGCCGCTCATCGCCAACGGCCGCGACGAGGTCTTCGTGGGCCGCCTGCGCCGCGACGAGACCCAACCGCGCACGCTCAACCTCTGGATCGTGGCGGACAACCTGCGCAAAGGGGCGGCCACCAACGCCGTGCAGATCGCGGAGCTCCTGGTGAGGAAAGGAACGCTGAAGGCCTGAGGGAACGCCTGTGCGGTAGCGACGGATGTCACCCCTCGGTGCGGGCCGGGTCAACAGCGGTCTCCGGCGATCCCTCCGTGGGCCCCCCTGGAGCACTTTGTGCGGCCTTGGCCGGTTCAGCGCGGTGTACCAGGATGAACAAGGCCACACCGACCGTGATCGCGGCATCGGCGATGTTGAACACCGGCCGGAAGAAGAGGGCGTGCTCGCCCCCCCAGATCGGCAGCCAGGCCGGCAGGATGCCTTCCCACAGCGGGAAGTAGAACATATCCACCACGGCACCGTGCAACAACGGGGCGTACCCCCCATCGGCCGGCAACAGCACAGCCTTCTGGAACGGGGTGCTGGCGCTGAACAACACACCATAGAACGTGCTGTCGATGATGTTGCCCAGCGCGCCGGCGAAGATCAGCGATACGCTCACCACCTGTGCGGTGCGCACACCCTGACGCACCATGCGCACCAACGCATAGCCGATGCCCCCCACGGCGGCGATCCGGAACAACGACAAGGCGAGCTTGCCCCAGGCGCCACCGAACTCCATGCCGAAGGCCATGCCCCGGTTCTCGATGAAGTGGAGGTAGCCCCAATCGCTGACGAGCGGGATGGCCGCATCGTAGAAGAACGTGAGCTTCACCCACACCTTCAAGACCTGGTCGGCCAGCAGCACGAGCAGGATGAGGACGAGCGCCCGCTTCACCGGTGTTGCTTGGTCAGGACAGGGATCAGCTGCCCATCTGCTGCTTGGCCTCGATGCTCAAGGTGGCGTGCGGCACGAGGCGCAGGCGCTCCTTGCTGATCAGGCGGCCGGTGACACGGCAGATACCATAGGTCTTGTTGCGGATGCGCAACAGGGCGTCCTCCAGGTGCTTGATGAACTTCTCCTGACGGCCGGCCAACTGTGCGGTCTCTTCGCGGCTCAGCGTTTCGCTGCCGTCCTCGATCATCTTGAACGAGGGGCTGGTGTCATCGGTGCCGTTGTTGTCGGTGTTGGCCAGGGTCTGCTTCAGCAGGTCATAGTCCTTGCGGGCCTCGTCCAGCTTCTTCAGGATGAGCTCCTTGAACTCGGACAGCTCCAGATCGGTGTAGCGCAACTTGTCCGCGCTCTCCAGGGTGCTCCGTTGCTGCTTCACAGCAGGGGCCTGCTGCGGTCGGTTGGGCGCCACCACCTGGGTCACCAGGGGCTTCGATGCCGGGGCCTTCACCCCCTCGCTCGCCTCGGTCTTCTTCACGTCCTTCTTCACTGGCTTGGGTGCCGGAGCGGCTTTAGGGGCTGCCGGGGTGGGTGCAACGGCCTTGGGGGCCGGCTTGTTCACCGGGGTCGGTTTTGCAACGGATGCCTTGGGGGCCGGCTTCGCTTTGCCGGTTGCCGCCTTGGGCGATACAGTCTTCGCAGCCGCTTTCTTGGGGGCCACTTTCGCAACCGCAGGCTTCGCGGCCGCTTTCTTCGGGGCGACCTTGCTGGTCGCCGCCTTCTTGGGAGAACCCTTCTTCGCCACCGCCTTGGTGGCCGCTTTCTTCGGGGCGATCTTCTTGACCACCGCCTTCTTCGGCGCAGGCTTCTTCACCGCAGCCTTCTTCACCGCAGCCTTCTTCGGCGCGGCCTTCTTCACAACTGCCTTCTTGGGGGCGGCTTTCGTTGCCACTTTCTTGGGCGCCACCTTTTTAACGGCAGGCTTGGCCCCCTTGCTGGCTGCGGCCTTCTTCGGCGCAGCTTTCTTCACCGCAGCTTTCACCGGTTTCTTGGCGGCAGGCTTGAGAACGGCCTTCTTGGGCGCAGGCTTCGCCGCTTTTTTGGCGGCGGGCTTCGGCTTCGGAGCAGCCTTCACCACTTTCCTTGCGGCGGCCTTGGCTGGTTTTGCAGCCTTCTTCGGAGCGGGTTTCTTGGCCATGATCGGTGCGGATCTTGCGTTGAAGATCCGCAAATATAGGCTTTTTACCGGGTCACTTGACGGCCCGCACCAAACTCAACGCCACGCGGACCTGCTCTTCCAGCTCCACCTCATGGATGCCCGCACCTTCGGCCGGCAATGAGGGAACAAGTAGCTGGGCTTCAGCGGTAAGCGCAAGTGTCTCCGACAAGATCCAGCCTGCGTGCACTTGGACCGCCCGGGCCACACGCTCATCGCCGCCCGCATGGATGTGCAACTGCACCCGGTCGGTGACCTCGAAGCCGCTCTCCTTCCGCAGGGCCTGGATGCGGCTCACCAGCTCGCGGGCGATGCCCTCACCGATCAGTTCATCCGTGAGGGTGATGTCCAGCGCAACGGTGATCGACCCGTCGCTGGCCACGCTCAGCCCCGGCACGGTCTCCGCCGTGATCTCCACATCGTCGCGCAGCAGTTCCACCTCCTGCCCATCCACGGCAAGGGCCATGCGGCCGTGCGCCTCCAGCTCCGCGATCTGCGACTGGGAGAAGGCCTGTACCGCCGCGGCAACGCTCTTCATCAGTTTGCCCAACCGCGCACCAAGCTTCTTGAAATCGGGCTTGATCCTCTTGGTGAGCTTGCTCTCACTGGCATCGAGGATCACCAGTTCCTTCACGTTCACCTCGCTCAAGACCAGGTCACGGATGGCCTCAAGGCGTGCATGCATCGCAGCATCGGTCACCGGCACAAGCATCTTCTGCAGCGGCTGGCGCACGCGGTGCCCTTCCTTCTTGCGGATGCTCAGCACGAGCGATGTGAGCTTCTGGGCGAGCGCGGTGCGCTGCTCGAGCTCGGTGTCAATGAGCGACTCTTCATGCTTCGGCCAGTCGCTGAGGTGCGCGC
>CAZLGY010000178.1:0-231 GCA_964559165.1 uncultured Chryseobacterium sp. | reverse complement strand
GTTGCTCAGGTCCTCCGCCACGAAGTCCTGGATGGCCCGCGCGGCGATGGTGGGCTCGTAGTCGGCGTAGCTCGCATCGGCCAGCTTCAGCACACTGTTGAGGCGCGAAAGGATCCAACGGTCGCTTTCGGTGAGCGAGACCTCACCGTTCCCATCGAAGCCATCGATGTTGGCGTAGAGCGCGAAGAAGTTGTAGGTGTTGAAGAGCGCGCGGAAGAACTTGCGCTGCAC
>CAZLGY010000177.1:2013-3533 GCA_964559165.1 uncultured Chryseobacterium sp. | reverse complement strand
ACCGTGTTCCGGTGGTACTCCAGGTACTCCGCCTTCGGGCCAGCGGCCTCCACCGCGATGGCCAGCAACTTCCCTTCATAGGCTTTGAAGTGCTGGGCCACGGTCGCGTCAGCGAAATGGTCGCGGACGTGTCCGCCGCAGCCTTGGCGAAGGCAGAGCGAAGGGGCGCACACCAGCCATTGCTCGGCGTCGAACCTGCCTGCCGTAGGCAGGAGTGATGAGGACGCACTAACTACCTTGGCCAATCATTATGAATTCACCAACCTCTTCCAATCTAGACCATATGGATGCCGGATGGGCCAGCTCTTTTCCTGTCCTCCGAGGAGCCTCCACACTGGAAATGGTGAATGCCTTGGTCGCATTCGTCAAAGAGTCCACCCCGGAGCAGATCAGGGCGTGGAACAATTCCTTGCCGCTGATACAGTTACAAGCGGGCAAGGTGCTGGATATACAACCCTTGGCAAGGAACTACTCGGCCATCTTCGAGTATGAACTCCCGCAATCACAGAAGCGTGCGGATGTGATCTTGCTCATCTCCGGTGCTGTGCTGGTAGTTGAACTGAAGGGTGATGGCAACACCGGTCAAGCCTATCTGGAGCAGGTGGCCGATTATGCGCGCCGTATCTACACCAACCATGCACTGTGCGGCGAAGAAGGCGTGCCCGTCCATGCCTTGGTGGTGAACTACGGCATGCTGGGAAGTGAACGACGTGAAGAGTGGTTGACGCTGACCAATGTGGACAATCTGCACAACGAGGTTATCCGCTTCGATACACCGGGCAAGGCGCCGATCGCCCTGGAACGATTCCTCGACCAGTACAATCATCAACCTCCACCGTCGCTCGTACAAGCGGTCCGGGCATACTTCAGCGACCAAGCGCTTCCCCGCATCAAGCGTATCGATGAAGTGACCAGTGGAGCGTTGAAGGCAGTTGTAGCAGAGATCCACGAGACACACCGCCAGCAGCGGCGGAAGTTGGTACTGGTGAGCGGCGTGCCCGGTGCGGGCAAGACCTATGTGGGACTGCAGATTGCACACGAGCATTTCCTCGACGACCTTGCCGAGCCCATGGCGAACGGTGAGAAGCCGAGCGCACCCGCCGTATTCCTTTCCGGCAACAAGCCCTTAGTGGATGTGCTCCAGTACGAGATGCGCCGCGCCGGTGGTGAAGGCAAGGTGTTCGTTCAGAACGTAAAGGACTTCGTGAAGCGCTACTCGTCCAGAAGGTCTATAGCACCACCACACCACGTTCTGATCTTCGATGAAGCACAGCGCGCTTGGGATGCGCACCGCGTGCAACAGAAGCACAATGACCCGAATGCGATATCGGAGCCTGCTTCATTCATCCAGTTCGCAGGTCGCATCCCTGCTTGGTCAGTGGTCATCGGGCTCATCGGCGAAGGGCAACAGATCTACACAGGTGAGGAAGGCGGTATGGCCTTGTGGGCTGATGCCGTGAAACAAGGCGGTGGCGACTGGGAGGTGACCGGTCCGCCCCATTTCGCATCCATCTTCGAAG
>CAZLGY010000177.1:0-2003 GCA_964559165.1 uncultured Chryseobacterium sp. | reverse complement strand
GTATCCCGTACAAGGCCATCGAGCCGCTGCACTTGGCACGTTCGGTGCGCTTCCATTTTGCGCACGGCTTGAGCGAGTGGGCCAGCGGCCTCATCGATGGAACACGATCACCCGAGCAGCTGCGCACATTGGTGGATCAACTCTGGGCGCAGGGCTATCAGATCCGCATCACCCGGAACCTGCATCGAGCCAAGGCCTTCCTGTGGGACAAGTACCGCGACCAACCGGACGCGCGCTATGGGTTGCTCACCGGTGGTCGGGACAAAGGCCTTGATGAACTGGACCTGCACAAGGTGAAGACCCTCACCTTCCGCGCTGGTCCGTGGTATGCCGATCCAGAAAGCTCGCCGAGCTCGTGCCGACGACTGACCGATGCGATCAGTGAGTTCTCTGCGCAAGGTTTAGAACTGGACCACAGCTTGTTGGTCTGGGGCACCGACTTGATCCGAAAGGAGGGCAGATGGGACGATTCCTTGGCCTCACGGTATCAGAAACGTGGCGATGTGGAAGACCCGCTCCGTCTTCGGTTGAACGCTTATCGCGTGCTCCTTACCCGCGGACGTGAAGGTGTACTGATCTGTGTGCCGCAGTCCATTCGCGAATTGGACGAGACCTACGACCATTTGGTCGCTGCTGGCTGCCGCCTCCTGGAATGAACCCTGGCTTTTCTGCCAGTTGTTGCATAACCTGGCCGAATGCCCCACGACAAGGAATACGTCATCCGCCTGAACGGTCTCGACCTCGGCCAGCTCATCGATGGACTGGAAGCCCGCGCCGATGCATGGCGCCTCACCGCCGTGTACTTGGAGACCGGCGAAGTACCAGATGGCTTCGTGATCGAGCAATGCAGCGATGCGGAGGAGGCCCGGCGGATCGCGGAGCACTACCAGCGGATACTCGCCCACATCATCCAACAAAAAGCCGAACAGCGCGACCGATGAACCGCTACACCTTCTCCTGCCTGTGGCGGCCGCCCAAGGACCATTGGCCTGAACATGGCGCTCAATGGCGCCCGGTGACCGTGGTGCTTGATAGTACCGACCGGCCAGAACATGCCGCGTGCGATGCCTGCCTACACCTGATCGCCGTGCGGCGCGGGCAGGCGAAGGCGGTTTCGGTATTCGGCGGCGAGGCTGGGCAAGAACAACGGCTCTCGCACATACACTTCAATTGGAGCTGGTACAGTGGAGTGGTGACTTGGGGCGGACGAGTAGTAGAGGTGCTATGAGGTTCGGAATAATTGACCCTGAGGCGAAAGCTCAAAAGCCTTGAAAGTTCCTTCGTGCGCTCGCGTGAGCGATTGAAGCGGAAAGCCCACAGCCGCCAGAGGCATGAGGGCGGCGAGGACTTGTAGCGGAAAGCGCGACGGCGAATCTTCGAGCCGGCACGCCCAAACACCCTACATGTTCCTCCGGTACTGCCCCCCAACCTCAAACATAGCAGCCGTGAGCTGCCCCAGCGAACAATACTTGGTGGCCTCCATCAGCACCTCGAACATATTCTCATTCCTGATCGCGGCTTGCTGGAGATCCTTGATCGCCTTCTCGGCTTCGGCGCTGTAGGCCATCTTCAGGTTCTCCACCGTGACGATCTGCGCTTCCTTCTCCTCTTCCGTGGCGCGGATCACCTCCTTGGGTAGGATCGTCGGTGAGCCCTTGCTACTGAGGAAGGTGTTCACCCCGATGATCGGGTATTCGCCGGTGTGCTTCAGCGTCTCGTAGTAGAGGCTCTCCTCCTGGATGCGGCTGCGCTGGTACATGGTCTCCATGGCGCCCAGCACGCCGCCGCGTTCGGTGATGCGGTCGAACTCGCTGAGCACGGCCTCTTCCACCAGGTCGGTGAGCTCCTCGATGATGAAGCTGCCCTGCAGCGGGTTCTCGTTCTTGGCCAGGCCGAGCTCGCGGTTGATGATGAGCTGGATGGCCATGGCGCGGCGCACGCTCTCCTCCGTGGGCGTGGTGATGGCCTCGTCGTAGGCGTTGGTGTGCAGGCTGTTGCAGTTG
>CAZLGY010000176.1:0-3590 GCA_964559165.1 uncultured Chryseobacterium sp. | reverse complement strand
TGCCCGCCTTTGCGTCACCCTTGGAACAAGCGGTCTTTTCGACCTTGGCGGCATTGTCCTTTGCAGGAGCTGCCTCAGTGGACTGGGCGCTGGCGGTGGCAACGAAGCCGAGCAGCGCAACGAACGTGATGAACTTTTTCATGGGGTTCGGTCGATGGTTTTGATGGTTCCCTGACAAATACCGTGCTGGAACCATTGAACGTGGAACGAAGATAAGGGTTATCGGTGATCGAGTGCCATTTCGCTGAGGCTGTTGCGCAGGTAGAAGGCCTTGTCACCCGCGATCCTGGCAAGGTATCCATTAGGCAAGGGCAGTTCGTGCTCGTTCGCATGGAGGTGGAAGTGGAAATGGTGCAGGTCGGTCGTCTGTTGCACCGTGGCACCGGGGAACACACGAATGCCAATATGCCGGCAGACCATCGGATCCCATATTGGTGAAATGGTCGCACGACGCATCCGGGGGACCGCCGCGGGATCCACGCCGGGCAGACGCAAGGATCCTTCCCCTGGGACCACCCGGGTCTGTGGTTCGGAAGCGCGGGCCCCGGCCTGTTTTGAGCGAACTTGCGCGCAGTGGCATCACCGACCGGTTGGTGCGGTACCGTTCAGGCTCGCCCCCCTGTGTGCACTGACCCCGTGCCGACAGGTATTCCGCCTGCGCCATGAAGAAGCCGGGACCGGCATGGAAGGTCCTATCTTTTCGGCATGATCGCCCGATGCGCGTTCGCTGCGGCCCTGCTGGGGGCAGCGGCTCATGCCCAGACACCTGTGCTGCAGTGGGCCCACACGCTGAGCGGCCCCAACAACCTGCCCAACTTCATCAACAACTGCCGCGCGGTCACTACAGACCCCGCCGGCAACGTGTACACCTTGGGCGAATTCGCCAACAACCTGGACCTTGACCCGGGACCGGACCAGGTGCTGGTGACCAGTAGCGCACCCACCAACCACGACCTCTTCCTGGCCGCCTACGCCGCAGACGGCGGCTACCTCTGGGGCGGCCAGTTGGTGACCTCGAGCGCCACGGTCGGCGACCGCATGGACCGCATGCCCGGCGGTGACCTGGTGATCGGCGGGCGCCTCACCGGCACCATCGATCTGGACATGGGGAACGGTGTGCTCGGACTCACCGGCGAGGGCGACATGTTCTTCGCGCGCTACACGCCCGAGGGCAATGCGGTGTGGGGCGCCACCATCGGCTCCACCAGCGGCGTTGACCAATTGCACGACGTGGCCGTGGACCCCGCAGGCAACATCTGGCTGGTGGGCGCCATCAACGACTCGATCGACCTGGATCCCGGTCCGGGCCTCGCCTGGTTCACCTGCACCCCGGACAGCAGGGATGGCTTCATCGCCAAGTACGACGCCGGCGGCAACTTCCTCTGGGGCCACACCTTCGGCAGCGCGCAGGTCGACCAGGCCAAGTCCATCGCCTTCACCCCTGCCGGCAACGCAGTGGTGGCCGGGCACTTCAACTCGGGCATCGACGTGCAGCCGGGCGCGGGCATCACGCAGCTGTTCACCACGAACAGCAGCGTGGACGCGTTCGTGATCACCTATTCACCCACGGGACAAGTGCTGGGGTCCTTCGTGTTCGGCGGCGGGGCGAACACCATGGAACCCATGGGGGTAAGCGTGGATGCCGCGGGCAACATCCTCACCGCAGGCATCATCAGCGGCAGCGGGGGCAGCTTCGTGGCCGGTCAGGAGGCCGGCAGCGTGTCCGCCGGGAGCTTCACCTGGGGCTGGCTCACCAAGCACAGCGCCACCGGCAGCCTGCTCTGGGCGGATGTGTTCCAGGCAGGCAGCAGCAGCGGCCCCGGACTTCGGCACCTCGCGGTGGATGCGGACGGCGATGCCTACCTGGCCGGTGCCTCCGCAGTGCCCTTCGATGCGGATCCCGGCAGCCCGAACCTGCAGCTTAGCTCGGGCTACACGCTGAAGATGTCCGGCGCGAACGGTGCGCTGATTTGGTCGATCTCCACCGGCAGCGGCTTCCAGTTCATCGAGGCACTGCACGTGGACCCCAATGGAGACCTCTGCATCGCCGGCGGCGGCAATGCGTCATGGTCCTACAACGGCAACTTCCTCGCCAGTGGTAACGTGGCCGTGCTGCTGCGCACTGGCGAATGCCTGCCAACACAGGTCATCACGGAACCCAACGTCAACAGCGACTACTGCGCCCCGGCCACGGAAGTGCTTACCGTGGAGGCCCAGGGTACCCTGCTGCAGTACGCGTGGACCATGAACGGTGAGCCGGTGGGCACCGGCACCGACACCCTACAGGTGGGTCCGCTGCCGGCGGGCACCTATGCGTTCACCTGCGTGGTCTCGGGCCTCTGCGGCGTGGACAGTACTTCGGGGGTGGTTCTGGCCGTCTCACCCACTCCTGAACCCGTGATCGTGGACTTCGCCGGAACCCTCACCTGCCTCAACGCGGCGGGTTCCTTCCAATGGTCCCTGAACGGCATTCCCATACCCGGGGCGAACAGCGGCGTATGGGTGCCACAGGTGAGCGGTAACTACTCGGTTACGGTGAGCATTGGCAGTTGCACAGGCACAAGCCTTCCCTTCTTCTTCGGGGGAACAGCCATCTCAGAGGCAGGGATGAGCATGCCACACATGGTACCCCTCCCGGACGGCAGTGGCTTCACCTTGATCGGGACACAGCCTGGTTCGGAGATACAACTCCTTGATGGCATGGGACGGCTGCTTGCCCGGTGGACTGCGATGGGCACTTCCACGACCTGCCTCACACCCCAACTAGCAGCAGGAACATACATGGTCCTCACCTCCAAGGGAGCCATCCGCTTCTTGCGCTGACATACCAAGTGCGATCTTCGCGCCGATGGCGCACGAAAACCTGTTCGGGGCCTTCCCCTCCGCCACACGCGCGGCATGGGAGGCGGTGATCGCGAAGGAACTGAAGGACCGCGGTCCCGATGCACTGAACGTGCGGATCGGGAACTCGGAACTGCCTCCCTTCCAGATGGCCGGAGAAGGCGGTGCTGCTGATGGCTGGCGACGTGGCGTGAAACGCGCAGGCAACCCTTGGCGCGCCACGGTGACGTTGGACGCTGGCAGCGCCGATGCGAACAAGCTTGCCCTGGAAGCCCTGATGGGCGGTGCCGATGCGCTTGAACTCTTGGGTAAACCCAAGGACCTCCGCGCCGTTCTGAAGGACGTCTGGGTGGGTGCGATCGACCTCGCGGTGGACGGGGATGCGAGCGTGCTGGACATGTTGCTAGAGCTGCATCAGGAACAGAGCACACCCGCATCGGAGGTCAGTTTGTGCCTCGGCCTGCCGCATGATGCGGATGTCAGTGAACTACAGGACCGCATCGCGAAGCACTCGCGCATCCGCCTCTTCAGCGTGAGCGATGGCGCTTCGCGGAACACGCAGGATGCCCTGCACCAAGGCCGGGCACTGCTCCAGCGGATGCTCGATCAGGGCTATACGATCGATGACGCCTGTGCCCGCTTGCAGTTCCGCCTCCACCTCGGCGACGACCTGTTCCACGAGGTAGCCCGTCTGCGCGCCTTCCGCGAGGCCTGGGCCGGCGTGGTGGCCGGATTCGATCCCCGGCATG
>CAZLGY010000175.1:0-3597 GCA_964559165.1 uncultured Chryseobacterium sp. | reverse complement strand
CATAAACGCGTGATGCACAGCGTTGCGACATGACATTGGACCGTGCGCTCATTCGTCTGGACCCTCGCCGCAATAGGCAGTAAAAGGTACGTACTAGCACATTAGAAACATACCCTCTAGAGTGCTCCGGCATTTAGCAACAGGAGCGTCGTAAAATGGATTGGCTCAATAGTGCAGAAGCAGCAGTCACTATCCTTATGGGTTGTCTTGGCCTGTTTTTCCCCGAGAAGGCTTCTGCCCTAACCGGATTGGTTGCCTCCACGCCTGCTGCGCGCGCCGAATTCCGAGGAACGCTGGGTGTCACATTCATGTTTCTAGGCGCTGTGCCGTTGGTCTATCAAAGCCCTTACGCTTTCCTGACAGCAGGAACCTGCTGGCTTGGCGCTGCGATCGGACGGATCATTTCTATATTCGCTGACAGCGGCAACGACACCAAGAATTGGGTGGCGGTTGCCTTCGAGTTGGCGGTGGCCTGCCTTATGCTGTCGGGCGAGCCCATGCGATTGCTATTATGACCATGCTAATGGCGCTTGCCGCCGATCCCGACCTCCGTCAGCGCATGGGCGGATCGGGACGACGCATCTTTGAGGAGCGGTTCACGTTGGAAGGGTTCCACCGAAACATGGAGCAGGCCTTCCTGAGCCTGCGCCCATAGAGCGAACGATCATGCGTGTATTGGTCACCGGCGGTTCCGGCTTCATCGGCACCAACCTGATGAAACACCTGCTGGACGCGGGGGAGGAGGTGGTGAACCTGGACTGGAACCCTCCGCTTGATGCCTCACAGCTTCCCTGGTGGCGTGAGGTGGACATCATGGACGAGCAGGCCATGGTCACCGCCTTCGCGGCCTTCGCACCCACGCACGTGGTGCACCTGGCGGCCCGCACCGATACCGAGGAGCAGCATGACCTGAAGGCCTACGTACAGAACCACGAGGGCACCCGCCGCCTGCTGGGTGTGCTGAAGGGCTGCCCCACGGTGGAACGCGTGATCGTCACCAGCACCCAGTTCGTGTGCGAGGCTGGCTACCAACCCAAGGATGACCTCGACTTCAAGCCGTTCACCTTGTACGGAGAGTCCAAGCGACTGACGGAGATGGCCGTTCGCGAGGCCGGTCTCGCCTGTGCATGGACGATCATCCGACCCACCACCATCTGGGGCCCTTGGAGCCTGCGCTACCGCGATGTGATGTTCAGGGTCATGCGCAAGGGCCTCTACCTGCATCCGTCCCGCCGTGCGGTGATCCGTTCGTACGGGTATGTGGGCAATGTGGTGTGGCAGATCGACCGCATGCTGCGCCTCCCGGCGGACGGTGTGAACGGACGGGTGTTCTATGTGGGCGATCCCCCCTTCGACCTGCGCACCTGGGTGGAGGCCGTATCCAAGGCGCTCACCGGCAGGTCCGTGCGGTACATCCCCACCTGGGTGGTGCGGGGTCTGGCCGTCACCGGGGATGTGCTGAAGGCGGTGGGCCTCCCGTTCCCCATTACAAGCGGACGCTTCCGGTCGATGACCAGCGACTACATCACGCCCATGGACCGAACCATCGCCGCGTTGGGCGCGGCGCCGACCGGCATGGAGGAGGGTGTGCGTGCCACTGTGGACTGGTATGACGGTGCAAGCGCGGGAGTGCCACATCCGGTGCGCAAAGTGGTGGGCCATGGCTGAGGCGGGTCCCATCCGGCCGGGTGCGCTGCCCAAGCGTGAGGTGGTGGGCGTGGGCATCAGCCTTGGCGGCTTCGATGTGCACGTGGATGCGATCGCCGCACTGGGTGCGGCGCGCAGGTCCTCTTACGTGTGCTGCGTGAACGCGCACATGGCGGTGGAGGCGGCGCGCGACCCGGCCTTCGCGGAGGTGGTGAACGGGGCCGACCTTGCCACCGCCGATGGCATGCCCTTGCTGCGCTGCCTGCAATTGATCGCCGGGGAGCGGCAGGAGCGGGTGGCGGGCAACGACCTGATGCCGGCCCTGTTGCAGAAGGCCGCCGCCGCTGGACTTTCGGTCTACCTCTACGGCGGCCGAGAGGAGGTTCTCGAGCGCATCCGTGCGCGGGCGGTGCGCGAGCTGCCGGACCTGCGCATCGCCGGGGCCCACGCGCCCCCGTTCAGGCCGCTCAGCGCGCATGAACGACAGGCTGATGCCGACCGTATCAACGCCAGCGGCGCCCACATCGTCATGGTGTCTCTTGGCTGTCCCAAGCAGGAGCGCTGGATGGCCTCAATGCGGCCCGGCGTCAATGCCGTGATGCTGGGCCTGGGCGGCGCGTTCCTCCTCTATGCCGGTGTCGACACCCGCGCGCCGAAGTGGATGCGCGACCTGTCGATGGAGTGGCTGTACCGCCTGGCGCTGGAGCCCGGACGCCTGTGGAGGCGCTATCTGGTGACCAATTCCCTCTTCCTTTGGCTGGCCGCGAAGGCGGCCGTAGCGCGCCTGGCCGGCCGGCGTTCAGTCCGGGTGGGGACCGCACGCCCCTGATGGCCTGCGTCCATTCGTCAGTTCCGGACGGCCGGCCTTCGACGAATTCGTGTTATTTATCGACAAAACTTGACCCCGGCTCCTGGTCGGCCTACTTTTGTATTCCCTACCGATCGGGCCTGTAACGACCCGCCGCCCGACGAGCATGACCGATACCGATCCGCCCCTGCGCTTGGGATCCAATGATCCCGGACGGACCGCTCCTCGAGAGGGGCAGGGCGACCTGGCCGCACTGCTGCGGTCCAAGCGGCTTTCCCTGCAGCAGGTGAGCTCGGGCCTGAGCAAGGTGCTCGCATTGGAGCCCCTGACATCGGTGAAGGACCTGGTGATCGTGGGCGATGGCCCCGCTGCTGAGGAGATCGTCCAGTACTGCCAGGACCAGACCGTGCGTGGCTACCGGTTCCGTGGCCTGTTCAGCGACGAAGACGCGCAGGGCCCCCTTGCCGCCCTGCGTGTGGGTGATGTGGAGTCGGCCAAGGCCTTCGTGGTGCAGAACCGCATCGATATCGTGTACTGCGCCCTGCCGGGCACCCGCCGGGCCGATATCACGGACCTGATGGAGTTCTGCGAACGCAACACCATCCGGTTCAGGGTGATCCCCAGCGCGGACAGCTTCATTCCCGTGGTGCGGACCACGGAACTGGAGTTCCACGGGTCGGTTCCGGTGAGCAAGCTGAGGCACGAGCCATTGGACGGCCGTGCGGCCCGGGCCATGAAAAGGGCCTTCGACATCGTGTTTTCATCTCTGGTCATCCTGCTGGTATTCAGCTGGTTGTTTCCCATCCTGGCCGTGTTGGTGAAGTTGTCGTCGCGGGGGCCGGTGTTCTTCAAGCAGGTGCGGTTGGGCCGCGACCACAAGGAATTCGCCTGCTGGAAGTTCCGGTCCATGCGGGTGAACGCCGAGGCCGATACCCGGCAGGCCACCCGGAACGACCCGCGCGTCACGCGGGTGGGGGCCTTCCTGCGGAAGAGCAACCTGGACGAGATGCCCCAGTTCTTCAATGTGCTGATGGGCCAGATGAGCGTGGTGGGCCCGCGCCCCCATCCCCTGCGGCTGAACGACCAATACCGCGACATCATCGACAAGTACATGGTGCGCCACTTCGTGCGACCGGGCATCA
>CAZLGY010000174.1:0-3785 GCA_964559165.1 uncultured Chryseobacterium sp. | reverse complement strand
CCCCCTCACCAGCCACCGCCGATATCGCCACAACGGCCGGCAGCGAAGGGCGCGCTGTGCCTCCGGGTCCTCCTGTAGGCAGCGACCAACGTCCCGGGCGGGAGACCGCTTCGGACGAGGCATCTGACATCTCCGCCCGGGAGGTCAGCGGCACCGTGGGCACCGAGCAGCCCGCCACCGGCCGCACCGATGAACCGTCGGCAAGAACGGAACCCGATGCCTTGCCCCCCGAAGCCGCGCCTGCCCCCACCGACGCACCAGCCACGGCGGATGCGGCATCACCCGGTGGTCCGGTAGACCGCCGCAGCCCCATCGATGCAACAGCACAGCAACGCAGTGGGGTGCCCCCCGCCGAAGCCGATCCGCCCAGCGTCTCCGGGCAGGATGCAGAGGCGGTAACAGCCTCGGATGATCCTGCCGGTGAAGGGGATGCCGCGAACGGACCGGAGGATGCTGCGGACCGACGGTTCCTGCTGGAGAACGAACGGGCCGAACTGGCGCAGGCACTCCCCACCACGCGTGACCGTGCCGCCCGCACCCGCATTGAAGAGCGCATGGCCGGCATCGATGACACGTTGCGCTCATTGGCGGAGCAGGAGGCCCGCGCAGCGCAGGAAGCCGAAGCATTGACAGAGCCCCCCATCGATCCTGCCCGCTCACCCCTGGCGTTCTCACCGGACACCCCCGACGAGCGCATCATCGATTCCCTGTACGCCGATCACCGGTCACAGCGCGAACGGCTGTACCGACTGGCCGATGCCGATGAACGGGCGGAAGCCCTGAACGGTCTCGAATTGATGATCGCCGACAGCATCCGCGAGGAGATGGCCGTGCAACTGGCAGCGCTCGAACGAGAGCCCCAGCGGGCCCCCGAGTTGCTACCCCGTGTGGAGCGGTTGCGCCGCTTGCAGGAAGCCAGCCGCGAACAGGCGGATCGGCACCTTGCCGAACGTAGCGATGCCAGCGCTGCAGCGGAACCGCGCACCAAGGACGATGCCGTCGCTGCTCCCCCCGTTGCTCCGGGAGCCCCGCTGCGCACCGCGCCCACCGCGGACCCCGTTCGCGACCGCTTTGTGGCCATCGAGCCCGCACGTGTGCTCCACAGCCGGATCGTGCATCGCTCTGCAGGGGTGCGGGAGGCGGTGGCGGAAAAGGAGCGCGACCTGGCTCGGATCGACGAGCTCGAACACCGCATCGATTCCCTCATCGAGCGCATGCGTGACATGACGGAAGCAAGCGATCGACAGCGCATGGAGAAGCAGCGTGACACCCTCATCGACGATCGCCTCATCCTGAGCACCGAAGTGGGCCAGCGAACCGCCTTCCTCACCCGCAGTGAATGGCGCGTGGCGGAGGATAGCCTGAAGAACATCGTGCGTGCCGTTTCCGTCAGGGGGCTCCCCGTCAATGAACCGCTGGTGGTGATGGCACAGGGCATGCGTACCGACGCGGAACGTGACCTCCGCGCAGCCGATGAGCTCCGCAGACGTGCCGACCGGTCGGAGGACATCGTGCTGCGCGATACCCTGTACCGCCAGGCCTACCAGCTCGAACTGCAGGCTCTCTTGAACATGGACCGTGCCATCACCGTGCAGAGCTACCTGGCCGGAACGCGCCATGTGCGCGGTGAGGTGCTGGCCTACGAGGAGGTTGCCGCGCGTGTCCTCGGACCACAGCAGGTCTTGGGCGCCGAACTGGCCGGGCGCACCATCACAGATCAGGCTGCCGGCGCTGATGGAACCGCGACAACGGCACCACCCGCCGTGCGCAATGATGGGGGAGGGGCGGATACCATGTCGTCCGATGAGGTGTCCGGGTCAACGGATCGCGGTGCCGATGATCGGCGGGATGTACCCGTCGTGGCACAGGTGCGTCAGCAACTTGATGATGACGCCAACGGAGCAGCCGCCGGGCGTGTAGAGACCGATGGTGTTGCGCTCATCGATGGCGACGCTGAGATACAGCGCGCCGAGGCGCAGCTACAACCCCGGGACATGGTTCCCGCGGACAGCTATATGGCCTACCTGCGTGACGGACAAGCCGGGCCGATCGGCGCGATGTCGGAGGTGCCTGTCGATACCGCCATGCTCGATGCGCGCATCGAGGAACTCGGGCGCGAGGCTGGAACATTGGTGGGACAGGCGGACCAGCAGGCCTTCCAGGCGCAGGCCACTGCAACAGCGGCCGCCAAGGCGCGCCGGCGCGAACGTGAACGGCTGGAGGTGCTTGCCGTTCGTGAGCAGCGTTCCGCGGACTCCCTGCGCGCAGAGGCGGCACTGCGCACGGCTATGGTGGAGCGCCTTTCAGGTGAACGTGCGGCGGCCGGCAGGCAGCAGGAATGGCGCGAGCGGGTGATGAAGTTCTACTACCTCACACCGGACGACCAGCGCATCGTCTTCTCGAACACCGACGAAAGCCGCTATTTCCAGCTGCGTGCCCTCGCACTGGAGCAGGCCGATGCGGCAGCCGATGCGGACCGCGCTGCGAAAAGCAACCGGGATGTGGCGCAGCTCATGCGAACCAGTGCGTTGGATGCGCGCCTCCGCGCCGGTGGCGAGCCCGACCCCGCCACCCTCGACGAGGTAAGCCGCCTCGAAGCCCGCGCAGGCCTCCTCCTGCAACGGGCGGACTCGCTTGACCGGGTGGCCGGTGAACTGCGCGCCGCATCAGCGGTGAACACGCAGCAGGCCGGCGCGCTCCTGCAGGCCATGGAGGGCCGGCGTTCCAGTGAACTGCAGGAACTTGAAAGCCGCCGCCGGACCGATGCCGCGCTCGCCAGCGACCGCCAGCCCGCCGCGTCCGTTGGCGCCCCGGCGCCACCAACGGTGGCACCCACAGATGCACGTACCACGGAGGTTCCGCAGGCCGTGGCGGTCACCGTGGACCGCACCATGGATGCCGCGCCGCCAACAGCAGCGATGGAACGAGCCGCCGCTGCCACCGGGGGGGACGATGCGCCTGGACCGGTCATGGATCCCATGCTGCAGCCCGAACGCCTGCCTGAGGAGCTCGTGTCAGACCTGTTCGTCGTGCAGCCTGCGGGCGTGGTGCGAACGGTCGCCATCCCCCTGGATGCTCCCATGCCCGGTGGTATCATCTTCAAGGTGCAGATCGGGGCCTTCCGCAAGCCCGTCGCGGTGGAGACCTTCAGTGACATCGACCCCGTGATGGGTGAAACCTTGGGCAACGGGCTGGTGCGGTATACCGCAGGCCTGTTCAGGGGCTTCAAGCAAGCTTCGGAGGCGAAGGACAAGGTGCGCGGCCGCGGCTACACCGATGCCTTCGTGGTGGCCTATCGCGATGGAAAGCGCATCCCCCTGGGCGAGGCCATGCGCGCTGCAGTACAGCCACCGGCACCTCCTGCAATGCAAGCCGGAGCCATCACCATCACGACCGCCAGCACCAACGCCAACACGGATAGCGCTGCTGCGCCACCTGCCGGTGGTATTGTCCAACCGCCCCCGCCACCACCCACCGTACGCGTCGAGGCACCGCCCGTCATTGATGATGCCGCCATCCTCGCACGCTATCCCGCCACCACCGAGCAGGTGCTGCAAGGCTTCGCGCCACCCGCGGATGCCACCGCATATTACAATGTGCCGGGCGCCGCTCCGGCCACCCAGGTGGAGACCGTGCGCGGACTTTTCTACACCGTGCAGGTGGGTGTCTACAGCCGCCCCGTACCGCTCGACAAGCTCTTCAACATCACGCCCCTCAACAGCGAACGCACGGAGTTTGTTAAGGTGACGGCGACCACCGAGATCTACACCGACATGGATAGTGCG
>CAZLGY010000173.1:3542-3836 GCA_964559165.1 uncultured Chryseobacterium sp. | reverse complement strand
GTGAAGTGGAAGAAGACGGTTTGGGCCTTGGCCAGCAAAGGGCCGAAGGCGAGGGTGAGGAGGAGGGATCTCATGGGGTTCGTGGTGTGTTTGGCGGCGTTCAAGCCTTGGGCGGCATTGACCATTTTCTACTCTTCATTATCGGCTCATAGTGCAGCGCCATCCTGAAAAATTTCGCAACCCCGCTCACTTCGACTACGCTCAGTGCAAGCCGTGGGGTATAGGTCAAACCAGCGACCAATTCAAATGGTCAAATTGTAAAAATGGTGCGACGCTGAGCTTGTCGAAGCATGC
>CAZLGY010000173.1:1137-3532 GCA_964559165.1 uncultured Chryseobacterium sp. | reverse complement strand
CGCACCGAAAACCCACTCCTCTTGCTGAGGTCGCTCCGGAGGATGGCCGCAAGGTTGCTGGACAGGCTGCGGCTCCAAGCGTCCTCCGCACCACTCTCCGAGGCACTCCACCAGCCACCGTCGTTGCCAAGGTAGTAGAAGGCGCCATTGCTGTAGCGGAGGCCGCCCGGAAGGCCTGAGAAACCGCTTTCGTTGGTGGCACCGGTGTTGGGGGAGAACCAGTACTGCGTGCCGGTGCTTTTCATCATGCCCCCTGCTGTGAAACTGAGTTCACCATTATTGCCATTAAACGGGTCCAAGTAGCCGACCAAAGTGTTCCACTCCGCATCTGTGGGCACATGCCAACCTGTTGGGCACACGTTGCGCGGGTCGGCCACCGCATACCAGTTGTACAGCTTGCCGTAGGGGCTCTCGTAGCTGGCGTTGTTCTGGTAATGCACCCACGCCCCGGTGGTAAGACCAAGCCACTGGTTGCCAACCGTCACGTTCGGGATGGCATCGCCGTTGGCGTAGGTGGTGGTGCGCAGGTTCTCCGCCATCCATTCCTGCCCATTGCCCAGCACCACCGTGGCGTAGGTGTAGCCCCCGAAGGTCACCCCAGCACCGGGATTGCTTACGATGCCACCACCCCCACCGGCCGCCGTGAACTGCACCTGGTTGCCATAGGCCGTGCCCGCGCTGTTGGTCGCGTACGCCCGTACATAGTACGTGGCACCTGCCACCAGTCCCGTGAGGTTGCTGGTATAGCTGCCCACCCCGCTGCCATCATTCGTGGTGTTGTTCGCCGTGGTGGGGTTGGGAGCGGTGCTCCAGCACACCCCGCGCTGCGTTACCGGCGTGCCGCCACCACCCGTGATGTTGCCCCCGCTCACTGCGCTGGTGGCCGTGATGTTGCCCATGGGCAGGGTGGTGAGCGTGGCCAGGTTACCCGGGTTGTTCACCGTGTACGTAATACTGTCAATGCTGCTCAGGGGTATCTGCAGCACCGTGCCGTTGTTCTGGTGGATGTTCATGATGGTCTGCGCCGAAGCGGAGAGGCCCATCAGCAGCAGGGCGAAGGAGATGAGGTGTTTCATTGTGGAGGGGAGAATGGTGAGAGCAGGGAGAGTGGTGATAGCGGGGAGAGAGTGAGAGCGTGGTTATTGGATGACCACGGGTTTGGTGCTGCTGCCGTATGGGGTGGCCAGGCGCACCAGGTAGGTGCCCGGCGCCACACGGGCGCCACGGCCATCGGCGGCATCCCACTGCAGGCGGTGTGCACCCGCGGGCCGCTCACCGGCATACAGCCCGCGCACCACGCGCCCCTGCAGGTCCAGGATGTCCACCACCAAGCGCGCGGCCTGCGGCAGTTCGGTGTCCAGCGTCACCGCGGCGGTGGCCGGGTTGGGGTACACGCTCAGCTGCAGCGGTGCCAGCCCCGAGGCGATGTGCTCGATGCCGATCGTCTCATCGAACTCGTACTGCCCGATGGTGCTCACGTTCCAGGTGTACTGCGTGCCGTCGTTCAGCCACAGCACCTGCTCATCGCCCACAAAGGTGAGCTTGCGGATGTCGGCCACCGCATAGCTCTGCGTGGTGCCATCGGTGAAGTGGAAGAAGACGGTTTGGGCCTGGGCCAGCAAAGGGCCGAAGGCGAGGGTGAGGAGGAGGGATCTCATGGAGGGCAGGATGATCACGCCGGTGTCGCGGACGTAACGCAAATATAGCGGAACAGTGTCTTCCGAGCAAACGCATCACTGGCTGGATGCCCAGCGGCATCGCTGCCGATGGCGTCACCCCTGCTCGCTCCGTTGGTCACGCGAGATGGCCGTTCACGCTGTCGGCCGGGTGCTTTCGGGGCTTCCCCCCTCCCCCCTCCAATTCCGGAGTTGCTGGTGTTGCGTGGATGCATCACCCTGTGTGCGGTCCGTTCACCGTGCCTTCACCGGTTTCCGCTACCTTCGCGGCCCGCAGCGGTTCCCCTCGTATCGGAGCCCCCGCGTGAGCGCATGATCAACATCACCCTCCCGGACGGATCGGTCCGGCAGTACGCCCCCGGCAGCACGTCCATGGACGTGGCCCGGAGCATCAGCGAAGGATTGGCCCGCAACGTGCTGGCAGCCAAGGTGAACGGCGAAGTCCGCGACGCCGACCGCCCCCTGCCGGGCGACTGCACCCTCTCGCTGCTCACCTGGAACGATGCGGAGGGCAAGTCCACGCTATGGCATAGCAGCGCGCACCTGCTGGCCGAAGCGGTGGAGGCCCTCTACCCCGGCACCAAGTTCGGCATTGGACCGGCCGTGGATGGAGGCTTCTACTACGACATCGACCTGGGCGACCGCAGCATCGGGGAGAACGAGTTCGCGGCCATTGAGGGCAAGATGAAGGAGCTCGCTGCGCGCAAGAGCCCCTATGT
>CAZLGY010000173.1:0-1066 GCA_964559165.1 uncultured Chryseobacterium sp. | reverse complement strand
CGCAAGGCGGTGAGCAAGGCCGACGCCATCGCCTACTTCACGGAGAAGGGCGACGAATACAAGCTGGAGCTGCTGGAGGGCTTGAACGATGGGGAGATCACCTTCTACACCCAGGGCAACTTCACCGACCTCTGCCGTGGGCCGCACATCCCGGACACCGGCTTCATCAAGGCCGTGAAGGTGATGAGCGTGGCCGGGGCTTACTGGCGCGGTGATGAGAAGCGCAAGCAGCTCACCCGCCTCTACGCCATCACCTTCCCCAAGCAGAAGGAGCTGGACGAGCACCTGGCGATGTTGGAAGAGGCCCGCAAACGCGACCACCGCAAGTTGGGCAGGGAACTGGACCTCTTCACCTTCAGCGACAAGGTGGGGCCCGGCCTGCCGCTGTGGCTACCCAAGGGCACCGCCCTGCGCGAACGCCTGGTGAACTTCATGAAGGAGGCCCAGGAGAAGAGCGGTTACGAGCAGGTGGCCACCCCCCACATCGCCCACAAGGACCTCTACGTCACCAGCGGCCACTACGAGAAGTATGGCAAGGACAGCTTCCAGCCGATCCGCACCCCCCACGAGGGTGAGGAGTTCCTGCTGAAGCCGATGAACTGCCCGCACCACTGCGAGATCTACAAGAGCCGTCCGCGCAGTTACAAGGACCTGCCCATCCGCTATGCCGAGTTCGGCACCGTGTACCGCTACGAACAGAGCGGCGAGCTGCACGGCCTCACGCGGGTGCGCGGCTTCACGCAGGACGATGCCCACCTCTTCTGCCGGCCCGACCAGGTGAAGGAGGAGTTCATGAAGGTCATCGACCTGGTGCTGCTGGTGTTCAAGGCGCTGGACCTGCAGGACTACGAGGCGCAGGTGAGCTTGCGCGACAAGGAGGACCGCAGCAAGTACATCGGCAGCGACGAGAACTGGGAGAAGGCCGAGCAGGCCATCATCGATGCGGCGGCGGAGAAGGGGTTGCGCACGGTGGTGGAATACGGCGAGGCCGCGTTCTACGGGCCGAAGCTCGACTTCATGGTGAAGGATGCCCTGGGCCGCAGGTGGCAGCTGGGCACCATCCAGG
>CAZLGY010000172.1:0-3924 GCA_964559165.1 uncultured Chryseobacterium sp. | reverse complement strand
GTTGTTGCGCATGTCGATCACCAACGCACCCTCCTCCATCTTCTGGTTGAAGGTCTTCGCGTCGAGGTGCGCGCCCACGTTGGTGACGTCGAACCCAGGACCCGTCGAAGGGTCGTCGGCCAGGCCATCGGCCACGATCTTGTCCTTCACGCGCACGATCAGCTTCAGGAAGCTGCGGCCGTCATCCTCCACGGCGATCTTCCAAGGCACATCCCGAAAGGCCTCACGGTTGTCCAGGTCGCTTCGGAACCGGTCGAGGTTGGCCGTGGGCACGCTCACCTGCGCGTTGATGCCTTCCGGGGCGACGTAAATACGTCCCAGCACCCCGAGGGCCTCCCATTCCGCATACCGTTCGTGCCGTAGGGCTTCCACCCCGGAAAGCCGCACGTAGCGGTAGAAGGAAAGGGTGGTCCGTTCCACCTGCTCGCGCTCCAGGCGCGCCCGGAGCTCTTCAGGGCCGCGGAGGTTGCGGAGGAGGTGGAGGCTGGCCTGTTCCAAGGCTGGGACGGGTTGGATCGCGAAGATAGTGGCCCGCCGCCCCATGGGACGGGACCCTAGGCGCGATGTTACCCCCGATACTTGCGCATTTAGCGATACCACCGTATACTTGTGCCCGAATTCAACAAAACACACCGATCTCCCGATGAAAAAGTTCCTCGTTGTGGTGGCCGCTGCCGCCTTTGTGATGTCCCTGCCTTCCTGCAAGAAGTGCAGCACCTGCAAGTACACCTATGATGTCCTCGGCACTCAGACCACCTACACCTACCCTGAGGTGTGCGGCAAGAAGAGCGAAGTGGAGAACTATGAGAACACCTGCAAGTCCGCTGCTACCTTGGTAGGCGGTAGCTGCAGCTGCGACAAGTCGTAGTATCTGAGCCGTTGAATGGGGGGTCTTGTTTGCAAGACCCCCCATTTTATTTAGCCCTTCCCGGTCCTTCAAATGAAGCCATCACACATCGCGCTGATATCGGGCTTGTTGCTCGGCATGATTGTTGCCGTTTCGGCCGTGATGCATCGGTCCATGGTGGAGGCCTGCGTGTGCGTGGTGAATTCGGCTGCGCGGGCGACCGTATCCCTGGCTATCACCACGCTCCTTGGGGCCTTGCTCGGTATTGAACCGCTGGCCACCGGTCGCGTAGCACGTATTATGAACCTTGTTCAGGTGGTCTCGTTCGCGGTGGCCCTGTTCTTTCTGATCCAACATGTCTTCTTTGTCCTTGAACTGGCTTAAGGCGGTTCTTCCGCTCATTGTTGTGCTCGCAAGTTGCTCGGGATCATCGGACGGGTGGCCGCGTTCCAACGCCATTGACGGCGGTGGCTTTACCGTGCGGATGCCGGTGGCCAGCGGTGCCCAGAACGGCTCCTTCGTACTCGGTGCCGACACGGTCAGTTCGCATGTTAACATCTTGGCTGACAGTGGGATCACCTACGTCGCCGCCTGGTTCGATACGCCCGCTTCCCTTGCGGGACTGCCTCCCCAAGGGGCGCTCGATTCCGTTTGGAATATGATGGTCAACCGGTTCGGTGGCATTCCTGCCGATGGCCCGGGTCCATTGCAGTCCTCCCCCGATTCATCCCGCGGCGGTTGGTTCGTCAATGAAGAGGACGTGCGGCTGGGGCTTGTGATACACTCCCTTGGGGACCGGGTCGTGGTGATGAACGCAGCGACCCCCGCCCCGTATTTCGGTCCCCGCGAGGAGCGAAACATGCTGCGCTTCCTCAATTCGTTCGAGCCGGAGTAGTCCGGTCGTTCATCCGCTGCCTGCAAGCGCTTTGCACAAGCGCGCTTTTGCCGGACCTTTGGGCGCAATGGAACAGAAACGCATCCTCGTCATCGGCTCCAGCGGCCAGATCGGTACCGAGCTCGTGGAAGGCCTCCGCGCCCGGTTCGGCAACGAGAACGTCGTGGCCTCCGACATCAAGGAGCCGCAGGTGGCACAGGGCGGCCCGTTCGTCCTGGTGGACGCCATGGACCGCCGGGGCATCGAACGCATCATCGAGAAACACGGGATCACCGAGGTCTACCTGCTGGCCGCCCTGCTGAGCGCCACCGCTGAGAAGGACCCCGCCTTCGCCTGGAAGCTGAACATGGAGAGCCTCTTCATCGTGCTGGAGCTGGCGCGGGAAGGCAAGCTTCAGCGTGTCTACTGGCCCAGCAGCATTGCGGTGTTCGGTCCCACCACGCCCAAGGACGGCACCCCGCAGCAGACCGTGACCGAACCCACCACCGTGTACGGCATCAGCAAGCTCGCCGGTGAAGGTTGGTGCCAGTACTACCACAAGCGCTATGGTGTGGATGTGCGCAGCATCCGCTACCCGGGCCTGATCGGATGGAAGAGCGCACCCGGCGGCGGCACCACCGATTACGCGGTACACATCTTCCACGAGGCCATCAAGCATGGCAGGTACACCAGTTTCCTGGGCCCCCGGAGCACCCTGCCCATGATGTACATGCCCGATGCCATCCGCGCCACCATCGACCTGATGGAAGCCCCGGCCGACGTGGTGAAGGTGCGCACCAGCTACAACCTTGCGGGGTTCAGCTTCGACCCGGAGCAGATCGCAGCCGAAGTGCGGCGGCACATCCCCGGCTTCACCATCGATTACGCACCTGACCACCTCCAGGCCATCGCGAGCAGCTGGCCGCGCAGCATCGACGATAGTGCTGCCCGTGCTGATTGGGGCTGGACCCCCCGGTACGATCTGCCGGCGATGGTTGACGACATGTTCGTGAACCTCACCCGCGAACTGGCACTGTAGGTGTTGCCCCCCGCAGGACGCAACCGTTGCCCGGGGCGCAACGTATACATGCGTACCGTCCTCCCGACCATGGACCTGCGTCGAACGTTCACCCTGCTCTGTGCCGCCGTCCTGCTTCTTGCGGGTCCCATGCGTGCACAGGCCGGAGCCGTTCACCAGGATACCCTGAACCGGCTGGACGAGCTCGGCCGCAAGGTGGGCCATTGGCGTACCATGGCACCCTTGGCAGGGAAGCCCGGTTATCCCGATGGTTCCGTCGTTGAGGAAGGCCGGTATGCCAATGGCAAGCGGGTGGGCCCATGGAAACGGTACTGGCCCAACGGCCGCCTGATGAGCGAGATCTCTTACCAGATGGGCCGCCCCAAAGGGCCCTATGCAACGTACTATCCGTCCGGCAAGGTGGAGGAGCAGGGTACCTGGGACCTCGACCGCAACACAGGGCGTTTCCAACGCTGGCATCCCAACGGGCAGATGGCCCAGGATTTCGTGTTCAATGCGTACGGCCTGCGCGACGGTGAGCAGCGCTATTTCCATGAGAACGGCCAACTCGCCGTTCAGGTGACCATCGCCGATGGGAAGGAGGACGGCACGCTGAAACGCTACACCCCCGATGGCCAGTTGCAGCAGGTGGCGCAGTTCAACGCTGGTGTCATCGACCCGGCACAGAGCAGGTACGTACGTCCGGCATCCAGGGCGGTGGAGCTGAAGACCGACCCGAAGGCGCCACTGGCTCCGGCGGTCTCCGCGGGCGAGTCCACCAACGCCATCGTCTTCCGTGAGAACGGGTTCAACACCCTTTATGACCGTCAACTACGCATCTCACAGCAGGGCGAGTTCCTCAACGGCCGCCTTTTCAACGGCCGCCGCTACCAGTACGACGAGAACGGCATCCTGACCCATATCCTCGTTTACATGGCTGGGCGCTATGTGGGCGATGCACCGTTGACGGAGGAGGACCGCAGGTGAGCCCGGTGGTGCGCACGGCGGCCCTACCTTCGCGCCGTTCCCGAGCTGCCATGGCCGAACCGCGCAAAGGTCCCTTCCTGATCACCAACACGCTCACCCGGCGCAAAGAGGAGTTCGTTCCGCTCCGTCCGCCGCATGTGGGGCTCTACGTCTGCGGGCCCACCGTGTACAGCGATGTGCACCTGGGCAATGTGCGCA
>CAZLGY010000171.1:2061-3938 GCA_964559165.1 uncultured Chryseobacterium sp. | reverse complement strand
TGTCCATGTGTTCATGTGGGCAGGTATCCATGTGGGCATGAGGGCATGTGCTCATGTGGGTATGTGCTCATGAGGGCATGTGGGCATGAGGGCATGAGGGCATGTGCTCATGAGGGCATGTGCTCATGTGGGCATGTGCCCATGAAGGCGGTTATTGGATCGGCGACGTCCGTCCGCTGACCGGAGGTCGGTAGGGATCCCGTTCCCTGAATGGTCAACTGCGCCAGAAGAATGGCTGGGGTACATCGGAGAAAGACCGTGGAAGCGATGGACGCGCTGAGGTGCATTGGCCACCGTACGGATCAGACAATGCTCCCGGAAATCACCAGCTTGGTAGGTGGCTCAATTGGTTCATAGCCACATGGTCACTTGCGCGATCCGTCACTAGGCAGAAGAATGAACGGGCCGTCAAATTGGAAGATCTCAGTGACTATTTACGGTCGATAGGATCATGCCATCCCGTCGGTTCGTACGACCTTTGTCGGACAGCCATGGGCACATGGGCTTATCTGCATTGTCATGGATCTCCAACGCCGCCTCACCCTCTATCTCTTCGGCCTCCTCATCGGGGGGGGGGTGTCGTATTGGATCTATGGCAAGCGCATCACCAGCGGTGCCTGGCTGCCGGAGAACAAGACGAAGCAACGGCTGGTCAGTACGTTGATGCGCGCCACTCCCGCGGCGGAGGCCCAATTGGTTCAGTGGCCCGCCACCTTGCAGGATGTGCGATCGTCCATTGCGCGGGCCGAGGTGCGCTTCGGGGAAAGCGTCCGCCGCAACGACAGCATCTACTACGCGCTGGACGGTACCGTGGCCGGACGCGAGGCGCGCTTCGTCATCGTGGGGCTGCGCGATTTCGACAGCGACAGCACCGCCACGCTCTGGAGCTTGCGGGACCGGTAGTGGCCCTGCGGTCAGTGGTATGTCGGTGGCACCTGTCCGTAGGCACGTTTCACGTCGTCGTCGCCGAGGGTGATGAAGGTGAAGATGCCCAGGGCAAGCCCGAACGGTACATTGAGGCAGTTGAAGGCCGCCACCACCTGTGTGCCGGTGCGGTTGCGGCGGCTGGCGATCCAGCCTCCACTGAGGATGTTGATGATCCCCCACGCCTCCACGATCACCAGGACGGTCCAGCCCAGAGTTTGGATGATGCCGCCGATGAACGCGGGCACTCCATCACCGCCTGCCTCGTTCACCAGGTCGCTGCTCAGGATTCCGCCCACCAGCACAATGGCAAGGGCTGCAAGGCCGCTTAGGCATACGAAGGCTCCGTACACGTAGTGCAGGATGCTGAGGGTGGAAAGGTGGCGTTGCATGGCGGGTTGTATTACTGAACAAGGTTACGTCCCTGTTGAGCAGGCTACAAGTTCCATCGTGCAAGCGGTGTTCGGGCGGTATGGATGGTGCTGTTCGCCATCGATCCAGTTCTTGCCATTGTGGAATTAGATCAGCGAATAGCAGGGGTCTGCCTCACGATCATCATGCTGTGCATTCACCGATGAACACAACGGGATGATCCCTGCGCCCCCGTCGTGTGAGTACCCGCATCTTTCCGGGCTCGCCTTTTGAGAAAGCCGCATTGGAAGATCGCTCAATGTCCCTCGATAGTGCTGTTGGCTCTTCCGTATCCAATAGTTGTGAACTCCAGACTAAATTTCCATCACCCCGTAAGTATCGGATCAGTTGCGTATATCTTTAGGACCATGAAAGCGCCGAATGTGATCTTGGGTAAAGCGCTTCGGATCGAAGCCATGCCAGCTTCGGCAGTGGCCCTTGCATCCGCCAGGCAGGCAGCGGCCCCTGCCTCCGGCAGGCAGGCAGGCAACGGCCCAACGGCCCAACGGCCCAACGGCCCAACGGCCCAACGGCCCAACGGC
>CAZLGY010000171.1:0-1961 GCA_964559165.1 uncultured Chryseobacterium sp. | reverse complement strand
CGGCCCAACGGCCCAACGGCCCAACGGCCCAACGGCCCAACGGCCCAACGGCCCAACGGCCCACATCAACTGCAGCCAACCAAGGTAAACCCATGCGGGCTTGCCAAAACGAAGAAGCCCCCGGTGCTACGAACACCAGGGGCTCAACTCCGCGGGCTGAGGCCCTCGAAGTCCGCTCATGTCCCACTCAACCCAGGTGAATAGGTAAACGAAACAGAGCATTGCAAAGGTACAGACCCTTGGGGAGCAGGCGCATGGCCCCAAGGGCCCCGGGTACAGCACGCAGGTTACAGACCTGTGCGCACGGGTAGGCAGCACACCGCAATGGTGCGCTGTCTACCTGGTACCCAGGAGCGCCACAACAAGAAAGGAGAACACAACATGCTCAAAGCACTCCTTCTTCTCTTGATGAACCTTGCTCTCGCCGCGATGGCGACGGCACAGACCAACCTTGTCCTGAACGGGTCCTTTGAGGATACCTTGGATTGCGCAGTACCCATGGCGAGCCGGTTGCCGAAAGCCGAACATTGGTTCAACCCAACAGAAGGGACTCCCGACCTGTTCGATTGTGACCTGGAACGTGTTTGTGGACTTGCGATGGACCTTCCATATTGGAATGGATTCGTGTTGTCTCAAGACGGCTCTCGTCATGCGGGAGCTTTTTTCTGGGATGATCCACCCGATGGATACGGACGGGAGTACCTGATGACCGATTTGGCAGAAGAGTTGGCCCCTGAGGAACGATATGAGGTATCGCTCTGGTACATTTCGCACCGGCCTGCTGAGTATGCGGTGGATCATATCGGCATCTGGTTCGGGTCGGATTCCGTTTACGTGGACACACTCGGCCCTGTGAATCTAGTGCCACAAGTTCTTCTTCGTGATCCGAACAACGCCTATTTGGCCGAAAGTGAGGTTTGGACGGAACTCACTGATACCTTATTAGCCCAAGGTGGTGAGCGTTGGATGGTGATCGGGAACTTCGACCCAGTTGGACAAGTGTTCGGTTCGCAAGTGAACCCAAATGGTCTTTATGAGTTCTGCTATTATCACATTGACAATGTGATTGTGCGACGAATAGGAACTACTGGGTTTTCGGAGCGTTCGGCTGCTCGAGTATTCTGGAATGGGTCTCATTGGTCATTGATGGGATACCCGAATCATGGGCAGATGATCGTCGAGGTCATGAACGTACTTGGGGCGCTGCTCTATAGAGAGCACATCTATGGTGATGGAACTCCTGTTCATTTAGGTTACGATCCACCTTCCGCTGGCAGCTATGTGCTCAATATTGTTTGGGCGAATGGTCGAACGACGGTAAGGTTCATCAAGTGAAGTAGGGTGTAACGAGCAAAACCTCGAAACACCATGAAACGACTTGCGATCGGTGTCGCCTTGGCGGCATCGACCTGTGCACTGAACGCACAGAACTGGACTGATACGGGTAACCCCCTAGTTGTCCCAGGGACCAACTTCTTGGGAAGCATCAATGCTGCTGCATTGGATATGCGCACGGAAAACATCCGGCGCTTCACCCTGCTCCCCGACGCCACTTACGCCATCGGCGGCTTCCCCGCACAGGTGAAGAACGGCAGTTTGCTGCTGAGCCCCAATGTGGACGCGTTTTACGCCGCTGGCGCTCCCGGCCCCTTCACCGGTCTTCACCTGGCCGCTGCAACTAACAATGCCTCCCAGCAGGGCTACCGCTCCATCATGGGCAATGGCATCACCCTAACGGGCAACAACGACCAGATGTACGTGGGGCAGCTGTTCCGTGACCTTGATTTCACGGATGCAGCCATCGTGTGGAGCGATAACCCGGGCGAGTTCCTGGCGGACCGCCTCACGTTCAATTTCACCAGCAGCTACAATGCTGGTGCCACCAGTGGAAATAGCTCCTTCCGCGGCTTGCAGACCCTGCTGATCCAACCCGCCGGTAGCGGCCAGGAGGCCTTTGTGGG
>CAZLGY010000170.1:0-3940 GCA_964559165.1 uncultured Chryseobacterium sp. | reverse complement strand
GGGACTACGCCAGCCTCAACCGCACCTACGAGGAGGCCATCGCATTGTGCCGTGAAGAGCATGTCCCCTGCCTGATCCATGTGGAGGAGGTGACACAACCCCAGGGGCATAGCACCAGTGGCAGCCACGAGCGGTACAAGAGCACCGTGAGCGATTGGATCCGCGACAAGGACGGCAACCCGGTGCAGGAGGTGCCGCTGCTCGAGTGGTACAAGGTGTATGACTGCAACGTGAAGTTCCGCGAGTGGATCCTGAACTTCCGTCCGGGAGGTGAGGCCATCGCCACCGCCGAGGAGCTTGACGCCATCGAAAAGGAAGCCAAGGCTGATGTGCGCGCCGCACAGAAGGCGGCTTGGGCCGCATACCTCGCCCCCATCCAGCAGGAAGCGCAAGAGGCCGTTGGCCTGCTGGAGGCGCTGTCAATCGTATGCCGGGCTCAGGTCGAGGTGGCCGCATTGGCGCAGGATCTTCGCAATGCCATGGACCCTGGCCGGCGTGAAGTGCTCAGCACGGCCCGCCGCGCCCTCACCATCACACTGGACGATGAAAGCGGCGAACGCCAGCGCCTGCAGCAGTGGGTGGACCGCTCCCTGGCGGTGAACGCGGAACGCTACGGAAGCCACCTGTACAGCGAAGGTCCCAACAGCTGCCTGAAGGTGCCGGAAGTACCCGTTCGCTACGATGGCGACGAACAGGTGGACGGCCGCATCATCATCCGCGACAACTTCGCCGCGCTCTTCGAGCAGAACCCGCTGGTGCTGATGTTCGGGGAGGACACCGGGAAGATCGGCGATGTGAACCAGGGCATGGAGGGTATGCAGGCCCGCTTTGGGGAGATACGTGTGAGCGACACCGGCATCCGGGAAGCGACCATCCTGGGCCAGGGCATCGGCATGGCGCTCCGCGGACTACGTCCCATTGCGGAGATCCAGTACCTGGACTACCTGCTGTATTGTCTTCAGGGCATGAGCGACGACCTCGCAACCGTGCAATGGCGCACCAAGGGCGGTCAGAAGGCCCCCCTGATCGTGCGTACCCGCGGACACCGGCTGGAAGGGGTATGGCATAGCGGCAGCCCCATGGGAATGATCCTCAGCAGCGTGCGGGGCGTGGTGGTATGCACCCCCCGGAACATGCAGCAGGCAGCGGGCATGTACAACACCCTGCTCCAGGGGGATGATCCCGCCCTGGTGGTGGAATGCCTGAACGGCTACCGCAGCAAGGAGCGCATGCCCGCCAACCTGGGCCGCTACACCGTGACCATCGGCGAGGTGGAGGTGGTTCGCGAAGGCTCTGATATCACCCTGCTCAGTTACGGCAGCACCTTCAACGTGTGCATGGCAGCCGCAGACCGGCTGTCCGGGCTCGGCATCAGCGTGGAGCTCGTCGATGCACGCACCCTGCTCCCCTTTGACCGCGCACACCGCACCGTGCAGAGCCTGAAAAAGACCAACCGCCTGTTGGTGGTGGACGAGGACGTGCCCGGTGGTGCCAGTGCCTACCTGCTGCAACACGTGTTGGAAGTGCAGGGTGGCTACCGGTATCTGGACGCCACACCCGGCACGCTCACCGCAAGGGACCACCGTCCGGCATACGGAAGTGATGGCGACTACTTCAGCAAGCCGGGCGTGGAGGATGTGGTGGAGCGATGCGTGAGGATGATCGGGGAGTGACGCGCACCTTCAAGCACAGGTGAGTTCCCTGGGTCAATCCCTCACGCACCTTACCGACATACCTGTTGTCTTGATCAGGGCCTCACGGTCCAATAGGGCGAGGGTGTTGTACAGAAATCGGAACCAGGCAGTACTGGTCGATGATGCAGTGGAACTCCACCAATAGCCGAATGTTCCGAGGTCCTGGAAGCTCCCTCCCGTAGCACCTCCTGGAAGAGCGGACCATCCGACAAGGTTCGATGCCGCGTAATTGGGACTCTGCCACAACACAGAGGTGCTTTTCATACGACCACCGGCAGTGCCAGAACCGCCCAATTCTGCGCCCAAGGCGGAGAATTCAGCATCGCTGGGAACGTGCCAGCCTGAGGGGCACACATTCCGCGAATCCGCAACAGCATACCAGTTGTACAATTTGCCATAGGGACAATCGTTCTGAGCATCGTTCCCGTAGTAACGCCACGCACCGTTCGTCTGGTTGGGCCACATGGAATTCACGGTCACGTGCGTAATTGCCTGGCCATTGCGATAGATGCTTGTACGCAGGTTCTCGGCCATCCATTCCTGCGCACCTATCACCACCGTCTTATAGACGTTCCCTTGCTGGTCGGTCATTGTACCATACGTAACGACGGGATTGTGGACACCCGGCGTGCCACACGAATGTGCCGATGGATCGGATGCTGCTGGTTGCAATTCGAATACGACCGTCTGCGAAGCCACCGGTACATCGCTGATCGTATCGCTGAGCAATGTTCCATCCACCGTCGCGTAACCGATGTAGCGCAATTCATCCCCCGCGGTCCATCCGAACAGTGAGCGCCCGGGTTCGACATGGTCACGGTCTTTACGCCCAGCCAACAGGATCCGGGGCTGTTCACCTCCCTCGGTGGCGATCAGGCGAATGATACGATATGAACCATGCGCTATCACTGTAAGTACATGAACACCAGGCCGACCGCATTGGATAACGAACCGATGTACACCAGAACCTACGGCCAGGGCGCTGGATGCCAGAAGTGCACCGGTGGCATCCTGCAACTTCAGCTGTACCGTTCCTGCCACATCCAATTCCACAGAAAGCTCAGTGTTCTGCGCGAACGGGTTCGGATGGGCCCGCAATGCGCGGGCCGATCCACGTTGGCTTTCACCAATACCCACCGCACCCAAGGCGATGACGTTGTCCGGAAAATACAGGGAGGTATCGCCACCTTGCGTCAAGTTCGTAACCAGCATACTGTCCAACGGGGTTGGTGTGCCATTCACCGTCCCTTCCATCGTGATGTAGATCTGGGAGTACAACATCACAGGTAGCAATACAACAGAAAGCATCGAGTAGCGCATGGCGTCAAAGTTATTTCAACGGATAAAATTATAGAAATGGATGAACTATCGTCTATTAACATTATGGATCCTACCGTTAAAGCGGACGTCGATCGTAGTTCCTCGAAACCGTCATCGCTGAAGAGGACAACTCGATCCAAGGTCATTTCATTGAGCTGACGGTGCCCTTGTCCATCGCCTGACCTTCATGACCACCGACCGACTTGGTGCAATGCACCGAAGCACCTTGCTTTGCGGCGGCCCCACATGGGGCAGCCACCCCACATGAGCACATCCACCGCACCCTCCTTCTCCAAGGTGATCCTCATCACCGGTGGCACCAGTGGCCTGGGGCGTAGCATGTGCGAGCGGCTCGCGGCCACCGGTCACCGCGTCTATGGCACCGGTCGCAGGGTGAACGGAACAGAGGCACAGAGCGCCTACACCATGGTGGCCATGGACGTGACCGACACGCAGAGCGTGAACGCCGCGGTGGCCCTCGTGCTCAAGGATGCCGGCCGCATCGACGTGCTCATCAACAACGCCGGGCTGGGCATCCAGGGGCCTTTGGAGGACATCGACACCGATCTGGCGCACCGCCTGATGGACACCAACGTGTACGGCCCGCACAGGCTGATGCGCGCGGTGCTGCCTGCGATGCGTTCACAAAGCAGTGGGCTCATCATCAACATCAGCAGCATCGCCGCCAACTTCGGCCTGCCCTACCGGGGCTTCTACAGCGCCAGCAAGGCCGCGCTGGACCGGCTCAGCGAAGCCCTCAGCACCGAGGTCGCGGGCTTCGGCATACAGGTCGTCACCGTGCAGCCCGGCGAGTTCAATACGAACATTGCCGGCGCGCGCCTGCGTCCCGACGTGATCGGCGAGGCCAACCGGCAAGGCTATGAGAAGGCCATGGCCGTGCTGGGCGGAAGCATGCACTACAGCCG
>CAZLGY010000169.1:0-3967 GCA_964559165.1 uncultured Chryseobacterium sp. | reverse complement strand
AGCGATGTCGATCGAGAATGAAATGGCTGACCCAAAGAACACTGATGGCACGGAGCTCCAACGTTTATTTGGAATGCGGTCCGCAAAAATCAAGGAGGACCTCAAGTCCTTCCTCGATAGAAAGATAAGCCGTGTTGATCTGAACGTTGATGAAGTCCCGAGTAGCGCCGATTCCCCATCGATGTGAGAACGGATAGCATGATGATACTGGAACAACTGATAGTTGCCCTTCGCAAGGCTACCCACTACAACCGCAGCGACCAGTCGCCGCCCCGCGTGGTGCTGTGGCCCGACGCCGATGGCCTCTGGGCCAAGGTCATCCCGGCCCTGCAACAGGCCCTGCCCGAGCTGCTCGTGCTGCAACCCGCCGAGGTCACCGCCGCCGGTGGCCCCAGCACCTACCTGCGCTACCTCATCACGAAAGCCGGCAATCCGATGCCCATCGTGTACCTGCCCGGCGTGGCGCGCACCTCCTTCCGCAGCGCCGCGGGCTTCCCCGCTACGGCCCGCCACCTCTATGCCCTCCAGTTCCAAGGGCAGTTCTGGGCACAAGCGAGCGGAAAGGACTGGACACCCCTCGCCTTCCTCACGAACACAGCCGACGGCCTCGGGCTGGATGTGGCCCGCGATGCCGCCACCCAGGAGGCCTTGAGCAACCAACTGCCCCATCTGCTCAACACCGCCGCAGAACAGGTGCAGGGCCCGCGCATCACCGCCGAGTTCCTGCACGGGCTGGTGGCCGATGATCCCGTGCGCATGGTGCTGCAATGGATGAACAGCGATGGCCGCTTGCAGGACACATGGAGCAAGACCACCCAATGGCAGGGCTTCACCGGCTTGGCAAAAAAACAGTTCAAGCTGGATCCCGCCAAGGATGGGGTGGTCACCGCCGCGGAGATGCTCGTGAAGGGTGCCAAGGGCTGGGATCCCGTGTGGGTCCGCTACCGCGAAAGTCCCCATGCCTTCCCGGGCCTGCGCACCATACTGGACCGCGTGCAGCCCGACGGCCTCTTCGGCTCCGAGAACGAGCGCTTGCCTGCCGAGAACCAGAAGCAGGAAGAGCGCCTGCGCGAAGGTCTCCTCGCCTTGGCGGACCGTTCCGCCGCCGAGGCTCGTAAGGGGCTGGGCGAGCTCGTGAAGCAGCACGCCCCCCGCGCCGATTGGGTGTGGGCAGCGTTGAACGAATCGCCGCTGGCCATCGCCACCGCCCATCTGGGGAACATGCTGCTGGCCATGGAAAAGGGGCTCGACACCACTTCGTGGGACCTCCTGGCCGAAGATTACTTGCAACATGGCTGGCAGGTGGATGCCCACGCACGTGAGGCCTACGCTGCAGGAAGCAAAGCCCAAGACCCCGCCGCCACATCGGTGGCTATCAGCGCCGCCCTGCGCAGCATTTACTTGCCGTGGCTGGAAGACATCGCCACCCGCTGCCAGCACATCGGCGGTCAATACCCGAAACGCACGCCCGAGCACGCCTACCGCTTCACCCCCAAGCCGGGCCACATCCTCCTCTTCGTGGATGGCCTCCGCGCAGACATCGGAGTGGAGCTGATCGAGCAGTTGCGAAATCAAGACATCTCGGTGGAGCGCCACATCGCATGGAGCGCCCTGCCCACGGTAACTGCAACCGCCAAGCCCGCATGGGCGCCTATCACTGAGCATGTGCACGGCGAGGCCATCAGCACAGGCTTCGAACCCATGCTCAACGGCGGCGGTCCCCTTCGCACCCACGGGTTCCGCGCGAAGCTCCAGGAGCTGGGCTGGCACTACCTCGGCGAAGCGGAGACCGGCGATCCCGCCACCAGCGCATGGACCGAGTCCGGCGCCTTCGATCGCTACGGCCACGATCAGGGAGCCAAGCTGGCGTGGCGCATCCAGGAGGAGCTCACCACCATCCGCCAGCGCGTTCTGGAGCTGTTCAATGCCGGGTGGTCCACCGTGCATGTGCTCACCGATCACGGGTGGCTGTGGATGCCCGGAGGCCTCCCCAAGGTGGACCTGCCGAAGCATCTCACCGAAGCCAAATGGGGACGTTGCGCGTTGCCCCAGACCGGCGCCACGCACAGCCTGCCCACCACGAACTGGTTCTGGGGGCCAGAACATTCCATCGTGCTTGCACCCCACGTATGCGTGTTCATGAACGGCGTGGAATATGCACACGGCGGCCTCTCCGTGCAGGAGGCCCTCACCCCGGTGCTGGAACTGACTCGTGGTGTGGGCTCGCAGGCAGCCGTCACCATCGCTTCGACCAAATGGGTGGGCATGCGCTTGCAGGTGGTGCTTTCCGGTGACCCCCAGGGCACCGATTTGGACATACGCCGCAAGCCCGCCGATGCGTCCTCGTCCCTGCTTCCTGCATTCAAGGCCGCAGATTCGTCGGGCCATGCATCCATCGTCATCGAGGACGACACCCTGGAAGGCGAGGCCGCCTTCCTCGTCTTGCTCCGCAACGGCACCGTCCTCACGAAGAAGTCCATCACCATCGCAGAGAACTGACCATGGAACTCGACCACCTTGACCAACTGACTGCCAAGGCCTTCGAAGGTTTTGTTGTGCGCAAGGATCTTGTGCGTCGCTTCAAAGGCCAGTACCCCGTGCCCACGTACGTCGCAGAGTTTTTGCTGGGCCGCTACTGCTCCAGCACCGTGGATTCAGAGATCCAAGAGGGCTTAGAAATTGTACAGCGCCAACTCGAAAGTCGCACAGTGCGCGCAGGAGAGGAAGAGCTCTTCAAAGCACGCGCGAAGGAACACGGCCGCGTAAAACTCATCGACCTCGTGCGCGCCCGGCTGGACCAAGACAAGGACTGTTTCCTTGCCGAACTGCCCAGCATCCGCCTCAATGCAGTGCGCATCTCCGATGGATTGGTCAAGGAGCACGAGCGCATGCTCACGGGCGGCTTCTACGCCGAGGTGGACCTCGTTTACGACCCCCTCATCGCAGAAGAGAGAAACGGCAAGCCCTTCGGCATAGAATCCATCCGCGAAATCCAACTGAGCAAGCGGGATGCCCTCGAGGTTTTAGCTCGTGGCCGTGAACTCTTCACCTTCGATGAGTGGCGTGACTTGCTTTTGCGCAGCGTAGGCCTGGAACCAGACGCCCTCAGCCCCCGCACCCGGGATGTGATGCTCCTTCGGATGGTGCCCTTCGTAGAGAACAACTACAACGCCGTAGAACTCGGCCCCAGGGGCACGGGCAAGAGCCACCTGTTTCAGCAGATCTCCCCCTATGCACACCTGGTGAGTGGCGGCAAGGCCAGCGTCGCCCGCATGTTCGTCAACAACCAAAACGGACAGCGCGGCCTCGTGTGCCAATACGACGTCGTCTGCTTCGATGAGGTCAGCGGCATCTCCTTCGATCAGAAGGATGGCGTCAACATCATGAAGGGCTACATGGAGAGCGGCGAGTTTTCCCGTGGAAAGGAGAGCATCCGCGGATTCGGTGGCGTCGTCATGGTCGGCAACTTCGATGTGGACGTGGAACACCAACAGCGTGTGAGCCACCTCTTCGGCCCCATGCCGAAGGAAATGCGGGATGACACCGCCTTCATGGACCGCATCCATGCCTACATCCCCGGATGGGACATTCCGAAGTTGGACAAAAGCCATTTCACCGAGCACTTCGGTCTGGTCAGTGATTTCCTCTCCTCCTGCTGGAACCACCTGCGTGCACAAAGCCGCCTGCAAAAGCTCCAAGGCCGCATCCAGTTCGGTGGCGCCATCAGTGGCCGAGACAGCACCGCCATCAACAAGACCATGAGCGGGCTGCTCAAGCTTATGTACCCCGGCAAGGACGTTGAAATCCCCGATGACAGCATCGAATGGGCCGCACGCCTCGCTTTGGAGGTACGGCGCCGTGTGAAAGAGCAGCAGAAGCGCATCGGCAGCGCGGAGTTCCGCAACACCCACTTCAGTTACCAAATGGGCGCAGATGGCGTGGAGCAGTTCATCACAACTCCCGAGCT
>CAZLGY010000168.1:0-4062 GCA_964559165.1 uncultured Chryseobacterium sp. | reverse complement strand
GCTTGTCGCAGCTGGTGAAGATCACGCGCTGGTTGCTGATGGGCAGGCAGAAGCCTTGTCCACCGCTGATGGCGCTGATGCTGCCGCTGGTGAAGTTGTTGCGGTTGTCGATGATGCGCTGGTTGGTACCCTGGGTGCGCAGGATGTAACCACCCGTGGTCATGCCGTCACCGGCCGCATCGAACACGAAGAAGGTATAGCAACCGTCGGGCAGGCAGGTCTGGATGGTCTGGATGCCATTGGGAGCGACCAAAGGACCACCGCTTGCGACTACTGCGTTGGCCGTGTTGCGGATCTCCCAAGTGGTCTCGAACGGGGCGCCGTCGGTCTGGAACTCCAGCACCAGCTCGGTGCACAGGCCATCGGCCACACAGGCCACCGCGCCGGCATTGCTGGTCTCACCGCTGGGGCAGGTGACACAGGAGGCCGCACCCGATACCGCGTTGAAGGTGCCTGCCGGGCACAGGTCGCAGCTGGATTGGCCAGGGTTGGCGCTGAAGCTTCCCGGGGGGCAGGCAGAGCAGGAGCTCTGTCCCACGGCACTGCTGATGAAGCCGGCGGCACAGGGGGCACAGAACGCGGAACCGATGTTCGCGCTGAAGCTACCGGCCGGACAGGCCGTACAACTGGTCGCGGCCGTCAAGGGATTGGAAGTGCCCGCCGGGCAAAGGGTGCAGCTGGTCTGCCCGGTGAGAGCACTGAAGCTGCCTGCACTGCAGGCGGTGCAGCTCACTTGGCCAGCAACGCTGCTGAAGAAGCCGGCGGCACAGGGGATGGCGCTGATGCCATCCGGGCAGAAGCTCCCGGGCGGGCACAGCGTGCAGCCGGTGATCACCGTGCTGGCACCCACCACCGTGGTGGAGGCGAAGTAGCCCGGGTTGCAGTTGCACGTGGTGGTGTTGAAGTTGGCGATGCCGCTTGCCGCTAAGGGGCAGCCATCGTTGCAATCCGCTGTGCCGTCACCATCGGTATCCGCATCGCTCACGCCGCAACCGCAGATGCCCGGACTGGTCTTCAGCGGGTCGTTGGGGCAGCCGTCGTTGCAGTTGGCGGTGCCGTCGTTGTCGCTGTCGGTATCCGGTGTGCCGCAGCCGCAGATGCCCGGACTGGTCTTCAGCGGGTCGTTGGGGCACAGGTCGTTGCAGTTGGCGGTGCCGTCGCCATCGCTATCGGTATCGGCTATGCCACAACCGCAGATGCCCGGTGCGATCTTGTTGGGGTCGTTGGGGCAGCCGTCGTTGACGTCGCAGGTGCCATCCCCATCCGTATCGGCGAGGCTGGTGGCGACCGTGGTGGTACCGGACGGGCAGCCGTTCACCGTTACTGTATAGGTGCCACCGGCTGCCGCAGTAGCCCCCGTGATCAGCGGGTTCTGCTGGTTGGAGGTGAAGCCGTTCGGGCCGGTCCATGCATACGAGGCTGCACCCGTGGCCGACGCGCTCAGCTGCAGGTTGCCACCGGGACAGAACGGGCCGTTGTTGGAGGCGCTCGGGGTGAAGTTGCACCGGTCAAGGGTGACCCCGATGTTGAACTTGAAACGCAACGCCGGGGAGACGTCCGTCCAGGCCGTGACCGGCAATGCCCCGTTGAAGAAGTAGAACGAGCCGCTCCGCAGGGGGGATTCCACGTCGTAGCTGATGCCCGCGTTGGTGGTGTTGGTCTGCTGAATGCCCAGGTAGAAGCTGCCGGGTCCGACCGGTACAGGGGTGGGCAACGTGATCGTCACTGGACCGGCTGCTGCGATGGTGCGGTCCGCCGCATCCACGTAAAGCGGGGTGGTGGAGGGTATGCCGCCCGCATCGCCGAAGATCACCACCCGGTAGGTGGTGGCCACGACGGAGAAGAACTCCAGGTTCGCGGCGGTCACGCTCGTGGGCTGGGTGGTGGTGAACTTGGCCACCACGGCGCCCACCGCGTCCGTGAACCCCGCGCCTTGGTTCGCCGCAGTGCCCGGGTGTTTATAGGAATAGAGCGGTATGGTCACGTCCATCGGCTTGCTCAGGCTGTTGTTCACCGTCACCTGATCGGCGGGTACCGAAACGGTGACCGTGTTGCTGCCGAGCGCCGTGGCCGTGAAGGGTGCGAACGTCACCGTGGCCGCTCCGCCACAGGCTGCAAGTGTTGGTATGATCTGCGTGTCGGTGAAGGTGTTCGCGCCGCCCACGTTCAGGGTCACGGCCAGGTTGGTAATGGTGGCCGAACCCTTGTTCGACACGCGGGCGTGGATGGTCTGCGTTCCGCTGATCCCCAATGGCTGGCTTCCCAGGGCCATCACCAGGTCGACACTCGCCTCGTTGGAAAGGCCCACCAACGGCCGCAAGAAGGTTTCCGGCCGGAAGCTCGAGGCTGCCAGTGTCGTCGGAGCGATGGTACCCGTGGTCTGTGCTGAAAGGAGCCCGTTCACCAGGCCGGTCGAGTTGCAGGACGCCGTGGGACCTGCCGTGGTGAGCGTGCCCGTGTACTGGCCCCAGTCGAAGGCGATGTACAGACCACCGCCCGTGTAGGTAAAGGCAGATCCGGAGGACAGCGTGATCTCGAAGGTTCCGGCCGTGCTCGGCAAGGTGGTGGAGGCACTGTGCACCAGGGTCATTCCAGTGATCGCCGTGGCCCACGATGTGCTCTTGGTGTTGGTCACATCGGCCGTGTTCTGCATGTAGATCCTCAGCGGTGCGGTCGCGGCGAGCCCCGATGCAACGGTGTAGGTCCAGGCGATCGTTTGCGGCTGCGCTCCGATCGGGAATCCCGGAGCCGCGGCCATCTCGCTCGGCTTGATCAGATAGACACAACGCGAAAACTGGTATCTGGACATCGGCGCACGCGCGTTGCCGGATGTGCTGCCGTCAGTCGGCAGCACCGTCGTCAGGCAGCCTTGGGCCTGTACGCCCGTGGCCGTGGACGACAGGAGCACCGCGACCAGGCAAGTTCTGAGCAGGGTAATGAGCCTCTTCATGTGTTGGTGATGGGCTGGTGTGGAAGGGATGATAGGGTGCGGTCGGGTAGCCGCAGCTCACCATCTATATGGGCAATGCACGCGGCCGGGGATCGACCGCGGAGTGGGGGTGTCTGGAGGGTATTGGGGGCGAGATGTACCTGATCATCGCTGGTTCAGCTCAATACGAATGCATGTTGGCCTTAGCCGCTATAAAAAGGGGCCAGCGAGGTTCATGAATTGGTTGTTCCCTTTTGCGGACAAGGTCTTAAGCATGGAGACGAAAATAGTGCTCACGAACAAACCGCGCCTCATTACTTCTAGGTAGGAAGGGTGGTTTTCTGGTTGGCCACCGCAGCGGCCGCCCTGCTTGTACGGGGCCTTCGTGCCTGGCTTTGTAACGGGCAGGGCACCCTGCTTAACCACGGGTCAGGGTCTTTGTGCATCAAGGGTGGCTGCGCGCACACCCTGTAGTGTATCCTTCGCCCTTCGTGCTGTGCGCCCACCTACAGCCACCCCCTCTCGATGGCCATGCGCACCACGGCGGCGGCATTGCCCGAACCGGTGCGCTCGATCACGTTGCGGCGGTGGGTGTTCACCGTGTGCAGGCACAGGCCCAGCTCCTGGGCGATCTCCCTGCTCTTCCTTCCCTGCGCGATAGCGCGGATCACGTCCATTTCCCGTGGGGTGGGCCGGTACTCCAGCTTGGCCATGGTGGCCGCGAGGCCGTCCATCTTCAGGCGCCGGGCTGGAGCGGACGGGCACCATAGAACCCAACCCCGATGCCGCTGGCAACTGCACCACGGATCGCCTGGGGCAGGTGGGGGGAACGGCGCTGCCCGGCACCGCCTGCAACGATGGCAGCAGCTGCACAACGAACGACACCTGGAGCGCGGCATGCACCTGTGGCGGCACGCTGGTGGACACCGATGGGGACGGCCATAGTCTTGGAAAGCACATCCCCCGACCGGCCTACTGCCCATGCCGGAACGCCATCTCCTGCACCTTCACCACGTGCAGCACAAAGGGGAACAAGGCATCCATCGTTTCCTGCGCCCCACGTGTGGAGCCGGGGAGCGTGATCACCAGCGTACGGCCGATCATGCCTGCGACACCGCGGCTCATCATGGCCC
>CAZLGY010000167.1:235-4190 GCA_964559165.1 uncultured Chryseobacterium sp. | reverse complement strand
TCAGCATGGCATCCGGATGGTCGCGGAAGAGCAGGGCCGTGTTGAAGAGCAGGTCGTCAAAGTCCATGGCCCCCGCGCGGAAGCACTTTTCCGCATAGGCCTTGTAGAGTTCGCCCATCTTCTCGCGGCCAACGCTCGCATCGCCGGCCATCAGCTCGGTGTTGGCCAGGTATTCCAGCGGCCCGATGAGGTTGTTCTTGGCGATGCTGATGCGGCCATGGACCTGGTTGGGCTTGTAGAGCTTGTCGTCCAGCTGCCACTCCTTCAGGATGCCCTTGATCACACTGCGGCTGTCGTCCGTGTCGTAGATGGTGAAGTCCTTGGGGTAGCCCAGCTTGTCGGCCTCGGCACGCAGGATGCGGCTGAAGATGCTGTGGAAGGTGCCCATCCACAGGCCGGCGGCCTCGCTGCGCCCCACGATGCCTGCGATCCGTTCCTTCATCTCCCGGGCCGCCTTGTTTGTGAAGGTGAGGGCCAGGATGCGGTAGGGGTCCACGCTCTTGGCGGCCATGAGGTGCGCGATGCGGACGGTGAGCACCTTGGTCTTGCCACTGCCGGCACCGGCGATCACCATGATCGGCCCTTCCGTATGCTCCGCTGCCGCACGCTGCGCGGGATTGAGGCCTTCCAGGTACTTCATGGGGTGCGCCAAAGGTAGCCGCAATGGGGGCCCTCATGGGGGCATGAGTTATTCACCGGAAGCAGGTCGCGGCACCAAGGCGCACCATTATGCGGCGTTGCTGTACGGAACTCGGCGCCGGGCTTTGGCACCGCTGCGAACGGCGCTGGCTTCAGGGGTGGCAGGCCGTGCGCAACGACCTATTGTACCACGAACCACCGGGCCGGAACGCGTTGCAACGGGGTCGCCAGCTGTACGATATAGCTGCCGGATGCCAGGTCGTTGAGCGGGAGCGTCGCCTGACCACGTGCGCCGGACAGCGGGAAGGTGCGCAACGCCCTGCCATCCGCGCTGTACAGGACCGCTTCGGTGGCAGCGAAGGCTTCCGGCCAGCGCAGATCCAAGCCCTCCGGACGGGCGAGGAGGGTCAGTTCCAGCGGCGGCGCAACGCGGTCCATTCCATTGGACGGATCCTCGCCGCAGGTACCGTCCACCTCATACAGGTTGTTCAGGCTCCAGCTGCCCACCTGCCCGTTGAGGAAGATCCCGTCATGGATATAATCACAGGCCAGGCCCGGTAATTCGGGCCTCGCGATGATGCCCAGGTGGTCGTCACCTTGGGGCGAAAGGTCCTCGCTGGCGCGTGCCACATAGATGCGGCCATCGGGCCCCAGGCGCATGGATGCGAAGCCGCCGACCGCGGGCGGGAAGATGGATGTGCGCGAGGCCTGGATCGCAGCAGCATCGATCGCGCCCAGGTCGAACTGGAACAGTTCCGCATCGAAGAAGATGGTGTACTGGCTGCTGTCGCGCGCGGTCACGTAAAGCTTGCTGCCAGCCGGTGAGAAGCACACACCATAGCCGCCCTTGCCAAGGAACAAGGGTATCGGGTCGCTGATGATGCCGGTGGCCGCATCGAAGTGGAACACCGCGGTCCTCCCGTTGTAAAATGTGGTCAGGGCCAGCCGGTCGCCCGCGGGTGATGCCTTCAGGTTGCCGATGGCATCGAAGTTTGAACCGGCCGGCACACCCGGTTGCGGGGTGTCGATGATGGGACCTACCGCTTGAAGAAGGGGAGCATCAGCCAACCCTTCCTCCGTGATGGCATACACGAAGAACTCATCCGTGCCATACACGTGGCCGATCAACCAGAAGTCGATGCCGTTGGTGTGCCGAACGGCCGTTAGCAGCTCGCAGTTCGGAGGTGGGCGCACGGGAATGAACTTGTCCACCACCGCGCCGCGTCCGAAGTCGAGCGACATGTCCACGATGGCCATGTTCAGTCCGTTCGCATCCGGATAGTCCGTGTTCAATACCAGACCACCCTGTACGTCGGGTGTGAAGACGTAGTACAGTGTATTGGAGCCGGGCTTGGGAACGATGACGTTCTGCGCCGTACTGTTCGTAAGCCCGACAGGCTCGCCGTTCACCATCACGGCATGATCGGCGTTCATGATGGCTGACCCGGTGGTATAGAACAGCAGTTCGCCGGTCACGGGGTCGCTGATGGTGCAGGCTCCTTCGAAGGTCGCCGCACCCAGGCCGTCGTCCAACACCGTGGGGGGGCAGGTGGAGAAGTCAAGTCCCGCACCTTCCGGGCCGAAGTACCATCGATGGGCTTCCCGTTGCGCGCGGACCGGCACTATGGCGTGGAGCATGAAGAGGAGGAACAGGATGCGCATGTGATAGGTACACCTCCACGGTATGCTCTGTTCCCGGGGATGTGGGAATAGTTGCACTGAACGCTTGGTCAAGGCGCCCTGTAAACCGCCGTACGCACGGCACCGCTCTTCTCCAAACGCCCTGTGCTGCTGGCCTCCATCAGATCACGGGTGGCGGTGGCCGTGCTCAGCTCGGGGTAGAAGCCCAGGTAGTCCTTGCGGCGGAAAGGCCGTGCTCCCCGCTGTTGCAGGAACAGTTGCAGACGGTCCTGCGGCGTACGCACCGGATCGGGCTTGTCCAGCACTTCGGCCAGCGCCTCATCGATCCGCTCCAGGAGGTAGTTGATGAAGCCGCCGCAGTCGCCGCGCCTGTCGGCATACTCCAGGGCCGCGTGGTAGGCCGGCTCGGCCCGGTGGATGAAGGCTTCGAACGGCAGGTAGGCGAACACGGGCCAGAGGCGCATGAGCATGCTGCGTTGCCACAGGCGGGCCAGGCGTCCATTGCCGGCGGTGAACGGCCGCAGGTAGATCAGGCCGAAGTGCAGGACGCAGCTGGTGATCAACGGCGGGAAGTCGTCCTCCCCGGCGTAGCGCAGCAGGTCCTGGACCACGGCGGGCAGGTCGTGGGCGCTGGCCACACGGAGGGGCTCGGGGTCGCCGTAGAGAACGTCCATGGGGCCGGAGCGGAAATGGCCGGCGTCAAGGGCCAATCCGTGCATCAGCAAGGCATGCGCCTGCCGCAGGTCGTGGGCGGTGAACGGGTCCAGTTCGGGCAGCTGGTCCAGGGTCCGGTGGGTGTTCACCACTTCCAGGTCGGCTGGTCCGCTGGCGCTGGCAGGTCGGTCGATGAGGCGCGCCACGGGCAGGTGGTCCAGCATGCCACCCTCGATGGCCATGTTGGCATGCACGGCGCTCACCCGGTAGGCGGTGGCCAGCTCCGGTGGGCTGTGCTGCAGGTGGCGGGCGTGCACCTCGCCAAGCCGGTGGTGGATGGTCGCCACCAGGTTCAGCATCCGGGGATCGATGGAGTAATAGGTGACCGTTCCGAGGTCCATTCGGATCAAATGATCTGAACAAATATAGGATGGTCGTTCTGATCGTTACTGAACAATGAAGTGTCGGCGCCTTCCCAAGCGGTCAGGGTAGGATGTTGGAAATCGCGTTGAACATGCTGGAATTCAGATAATAATAACTGTCATCCGACGGTGCCATGATCGGATCCAAGGGCGGTTGCGATGTGGAGGGGCTGGATTTTTCATCACCCGGGGATCGTTGATAAGATGGATCTCCCTACCTTCGCAGCCCGTTTTCGCCAAGGAGTGTGCGGAAACACCTGAAAGCCAAGAGAAAGGAGCTCATGCCAACGATCCAACAGCTCATCCGGAAGGGACGCGAGAACCCTGAGTACAAGAGCAAATCCGTTGCCCTTACGCGCTGTCCCCAGCGTCGTGGGGTGTGCACCAAGGTGTACACGACCACCCCGAAGAAGCCGAACTCGGCACTTCGCAAGGTGGCCAAGGTGCGCCTGGTGAACGGTTACGAGGTGATCGCCTACATCGGCGGCGAGGGACACAACCTGCAGGAGCACAGCATCGTGCTTGTGCGCGGTGGTCGTGTGAAGGACCTTCCCGGCGTGAAGTACCACATCGTGCGCGGGGTGCTCGACACCTCGGGC
>CAZLGY010000167.1:0-225 GCA_964559165.1 uncultured Chryseobacterium sp. | reverse complement strand
AGCGCCGCAGCAAATACGGCACCAAGCGTCCGAAGCCCGGTGCCGCCCCCGCCAAGAAGAAGAAATAGTCCTATCCGTAGCTCGAACTGACCGCAGTCAAGGAACGAAGCCATGCGTAAGAAGACCGTAAAGCACACCATCCTGCCGGATCCCAGATTCGGTGATGTGCACGTGACCAAGTTCGTGAACAACCTGATGTACGACGGCAAGAAGAGCAAGTCGTTC
>CAZLGY010000166.1:478-4257 GCA_964559165.1 uncultured Chryseobacterium sp. | reverse complement strand
GCCGCTGTATTGGACGCTTGTCCGTGGCCCATCTGCGGGGGAGACCGCGTAGGACTTGGCCGTGTCCCGCATGGCTGGGTAGGGCAGGTCCAGTTGCACCGAGATGCTGGTGCAACAGCACTGGGCCTGCAGGGTTGAAGAGCCGATCAGGAAGGGCAGGAGGAGCAGGAGGGTGCGACACATGACGCAGCTCCGTACACGCGGAGGAGGAATGCGTTCGATCACCGCACCACCCATAGCCGCTTCGGCTCGAGCCGGAAGTGAACCTCGTGCCCGATCTCCACAGGCTCCCCATCGAGGTGGGCGAGCGTGCCGCCTTGCCGGATGTGCGCTTCCGTGGTGCTGATGTTGCTGATGTAGGGACTTTGGTCCGCACGCCCGCTGTAGATCTGCACGAACGCACGGAGCAAGGGCAGAAAGGACGGTTTGCGTACCATACGCAGTTCGGCCAAGCCATCATCCGGCTTGGAGGATGGGCTGATGTTGGCACCATTGCCGAATTCTCGCGTATTGCAGAAAACCAGCATCAAGACGTTCTCGGAGCATTCTTTTCCATTTGCCCGGATGCGGATCGGCATCGGCCGTGCACCGACGATCTCTTCCACGATGATGCGGGCATATCCGAACATTCCCCGTCCCTTGCCTTTGTCGAAGCGGTCCGCCACACGTGCGTCGAAGCCAATTCCCGCGGTGCCCAGGAACAAGGCGTCGTTCAAGAAGCCTATATCCAGCGGTGCGGGGATACCGGTCAGCGCATGCTTCAGTGCCGCCTCCGGGTCGAGCGGGAGACCGAGCGATCGCGCGTACCCATTGCCGCTGCCCATTGCCACGATGCCCATCGGTACGGTGCTTCCTACAAGGCCCCGGGCGATGGCATTGTTGGTGCCGTCCCCACCCACACTGATAACCCGCTCATAACCCTCGCGTACCGCCTGCCCTGCGAGTTCCATGCCATGACCAGGGCCGGTTATCTCCTGCAGGTCAAGTGTCCACCCAAGGTCCCTGCCAACGCGACCGGCGATCGCGCGAATACGCGGTGCGTGGCGCCTCCCCGATCGTGGATTGAAGATGACCATCGCTTTCATGGCACATCCATTGGAACCGTTAGCGTGGAATGCAGCAGGTGGTTATTGTATTGCTGAAGCGCGGCCTTGAGGTGTAGTTCCAGATCGGCGGTAACTGCGATATCCGCCGTTCCGCTGCCCAATTGGATCACATCCAGCACGTGTTCACCGTCGAACAGGACCTGCTGGTACGTACCGGTTATGGTATGGATGCCATTGTTGGTCCAAATGGCGACCGGTGGTACACGTCTGCGCAGCAAGCTGTGCCCGAAGGCGAAGTAGGCACCCTTGTGGCCGATCAGGTCCAATACCGTGGGCAGGATATCGATGTGTTGCGTCACCGCACGATGTTCACCCGGTGTAAGCCAGGGCGCATGGTAGACCAATGGCACCCAATGATCGATGGGTTTGTTGCCAATGGATCCGTTCCGCTCCAGATCGGCGGTATGGTCCGCGGTGATGATGAAGAGCGTGTTGCGGAACCACGGCATGGTCCGGGCCTTCGTGAAGTAGTCTCGCAGGGCGTCATCCGTGTAGCGAAGGGTGGCATGGATCGGAAGGCCCGTGCCGCCGAACCGATCCGCTTCCTCCTTGGGCAGGCGGTAGGGATGATGACTGCTCAGTGTGAACACCACGCTCAGGAACGGCTCCTCCTGCTCCGACAACGCTTCTGCATGGTAACGGAGATACGGCCTGTCCAGTACCCCCCAATGTCCATCGAAATCCGCCTTCGCCGGATACTCATCGAGCCCCTTGTACGTGTCAAATCCGGCACTGCGCGCAAAGCCATCGAACCCCATGGTACCATTGCGGCCGCCATGGAAGAAGCTGGACGTGTAGCCATTGGTCCGGAGGATATTGGCCAGCGACGTGAACGGCTGGCTGGCGTAAGGGGAGGTGATGAATGCTTCGTCCATCCATTGTGGCATGCCGGCAACCACCGCAGGGATGCCATCGATGCTGCGACGCCCGTTGGCATAAGCGTTGGTGCAATTGAGACCGGTGCGCATCAGGGAGTCCAGGAACGGCATATGGCCTGCACGGCCTGTGAGTTGCTCGCTGTAAAGGGCGGAGAAGCTCTCAAGGATGATCATCACCACGTTCGGACGGTCCGGCCGCTGTTCGAGGTGGAGGCTATCCAGGTCTTCACCTGCGGACGGTGCATGGATCACCGGCCAAAGCGCATCCGCCTCGGCCTGTGACATGTACCTGCATTCTGTGAGCACGGGTTTGCCGAGGCTCATCAGCATTGTGAAAGGCGTATTGAGGACCATGGGCAGGTAGCTGGCACCACCGTAGCGCGCTGCATCCATGGGTTGCAGCGGGATCAACTGTGTGCCACCCCGGCTGGCCAGCACCACCAGTCCCACCAAGACCGTGCGCCTAAGGATCGCGGACGGCCATCCTTCGATACCTGGGTTGGAATTGAAGCGTACCGCCCAACGATACCCTATTCCGAGGAGCCACAACATGGTGCCATAGATGACCAGGATGTGCCAGTAATCACGGATGAATGCCGGTGCGAGGTGCATCGTGTCATTGCCTGCTGCCAGTATATCCAGAAAGTCCGCGGTGCTGCGCTTCAAGGTGAAGGCATAGTAGCCGAGGTCCACACAGGCGAAGAACAGCGTGATGCCACTGACCACCATGAAGACGATCGCTTGGATGCGTTCCATCAGGGGGGCGGGCCGGGGTGCCACCAAGACCAGCACGAACCATGGCAGGTATGCCCATGCTATGGCACTGGCGTCGAAGCGCATGCCGCCGAGGAAAACGGCCGGCGACGGGGCGGGGAAAAGGTCCCGGTTGTATAACCAGAACAGTATCCGCAGGAGAGTGAATGCTGCGCCCACCAAGCCCGTGCGGAGCAATAGTACGACCAGCGGATCACGCAGCATGGCGGCGAAGATCGCTACAACGGGCCGATCCCTGTTGCCGCATGGATACACGGTTCCACTGGCACCCTGCATGCTTCGTTCGTGCGGATGGGTCATCCATAGGGTGGCCACCCCTACCCCCGGGAACATCCGTTTGTCGGTATTCCGGGTGAGGATGGGCGTCGTGCCTGTCCGGCACCGATAACTTTGTGCCTGCCTATCCGCACCCCATGTCCTTATTGACCACTGAAGACCGCCAGCTCCATTATGAGCGCGGTATCCACTCCGACGCCTTTCTCTTGAACGCCTACGAGAAGCTGGTCTACCCGCGCATCATCGAGGAGAAGATGTTGAGCCTGCTTCGTCAAGGCAAGATCAGTAAGTGGTTCAGCGGTATCGGTCAGGAGGCCATCAGTGTGGGTGCCGCCATGGTGCTGCAGGAGGAGGAGTACATCCTGCCCATGCACCGCAACCTGGGCGTGTTCACCACGCGGGGCATGCCCTTCAGCAAGCTTTTCGCCCAGTGGCAGGGCAAGGCCACCGGCTACAGCAAGGGACGCGAGCGGAGCTTCCATTTCGGCAGCCAGGAGCACCGCGTGGTGGGCATGATCAGCCACCTGGGGCCGCAGATGGGCATCGCTGACGGCATCGCGCTGGCCCACAAACTGAAGAAGGAGGACCGCTGCACCATCGTCTTCACCGGCGATGGAGCCACCAGCGAGGGTGATTTCCATGAGAGCGTGAACGTGGCTGCGGTATGGGACCTCCCGGTGCTGTTCATCATCGAGAACAACGGCTACGGCCTGAGCACGCCCAGCAGCGAGCAGTTCCGCATGAA
>CAZLGY010000166.1:0-468 GCA_964559165.1 uncultured Chryseobacterium sp. | reverse complement strand
GTGTGCAGATCGCAGGCAACAACATCCTGGAGGTCTACAACAACCTGGCAAAGCTGGCCGACAGCGTCCGCGAGAACCCGCGGCCGGTCCTGGTGGAGTGCATCACCTTCCGCATGCGGGGCCACGAGGAGGCCAGCGGTACCAAATATGTTCCCAAGGAGCTGTTCGAGGAGTGGGGGAAGAAGGACCCTGTGATGAACTATGAGACCTGGCTGATCGGCCAGGGGATCCTGACCGTGGCCAAGCGGGATGAGATCCGCGCGCGGTTGAAGGATGCCATTGAGGAGGACCTGAAGCACGCGTTCGAGGAGCCGGAACCAGTGCCGGTGAAGGAGCAGGAGGAGGGTGATGTCTACGCGCCAGCGGTCATCGATCGCACCCGCAGCGTCGACCCACCGGGCCGACCTACCGTGTTATCCATGGAACCGGACCAGACCGGCGCACCTGAGAAACGTATGATCGACGCCA
>CAZLGY010000165.1:0-4292 GCA_964559165.1 uncultured Chryseobacterium sp. | reverse complement strand
TCGATCTGGAAATCTTCCACACCGGAGACGGAGAAGCGCGGCGTGGTGTTGTACTGCACGATGAGCGTGCCCCCCTGTTCCACGTACTGCAGCAGCAGCGGGTGCAGCTCCTTCATGCCCTTGGTGGAGTTGTAGGCGCGGATGCCGGTGACGATGGCGTCGTACTTCTTCAGTTCCTCCAAGGAGAGCTGTCCCGCTGAGCCCGTCGAAGCGTCGATGAACTCCACGACCACACCTAATTGCTCCAGCGCCTGTGGCACCTCATCGCCCGCGCCTTTCACATAGCCCACGCGCTTGGCGGTGGTGGTGATCTCCAGCGGCACCAGCTTCACCTCGGCGGGCGTGTAGTACACCTGCGGCATGATGTGCGGGTGGTCGATCTCGTGGAGCGTGCGGTCCGCTTTTCCTTTCGGACCTGAGAACGTGAACTTCGCGGCACCGGGCTGCGCGCCGCTCTCCAGCTTCAGGCTGAAGGTGAACACCTGCCGCTCGTTGCGCTTGGTAAGGTTCACGGGCCAGGCATCCCGGCTCGCGATCCAGCCCGGGGGCGGGGTCATGCTCAATTGACCGGTGAGGCTGTCGGTGAGCGCTTCCACCTCCACGGTGATGGTCTGCGGCCCACCGCGAGCGATGAGCACATCGGTCTTCGGGATCACCGAGGCCACAGGCGTGATGTATACCGGGCGGATGCGCTCGCCGGCCACGCGGTCCACCCATTTGTGGATCGGATCCAAATGGCTGCGGAGCGGGGTTGCACCGGGAAGCACGATATCCATCTGGCCTGAGAGCTTCCCCGGTAGCACAGGCAGACCGATGTAGGCAACATCCGTAGGTGCGTGCAGATCGTCGTGCGGTCGCACAAGCCAGTAGGGCTCATCACGCACACCAAGGGTCCGTGGGTCGGTCAGACGTTGTTCCACCTTGGCATTCGGCGAAATGGATATCGGCTGGCGGACCGGCTCAAGGGACCCCACCACCACGTTCCGTAATTCGCAGCCCAGTCCGCTGCGGTCCACGGCCTGCAGGTCGTATGCGACCGCCTCACCTTCCGCTACCGTTCCTCTTGCAACGAGCGATTCCACCACCAGGCCGGAACAGTTCTTCATGAGCTCACCCACCTGCATGAGCATCCTCCGTTCGATCACGCTGTTATTCGGCCTGTCGAGCGAAACCCGGATGCGTTCGAGCGCCGCGATGCTCCTGGAGGGGGCCATCGGGTCATACGCGGCCATCATCGCATCGATCCCGTCCGCCATCTCCGGCCGGCCCACCCGCCCCCACGTCATATCGATCCCCTCGAAGATGTCCTTCGTCTTCGGCCGGTCGCCCTTGATGAACTTGAGGTATTCCAGCATCTCGCCCCGCGTTTCAGCCGCACCAAAACCCTGGCTCTTGTGCATGCTGCGGCTGCGTCCGGCGATCTCCGTGTAGCTCAGGCCCAACAGCGGGTCGTAGCCGCCCACGTCCACGCTGAACCAGTCGGGGTCGTTCTTCGCGATGTCGGCGAGGTCCTTCTTCCACCAGGTGCTGCCGTTGAAGAAGAGGCGGCGCGGTTGCCATACCTCCAACCCTTGTTGCAACTGCTCCGGGAAGGCTTTCGGATCACCGGCCAGATCGAAGGCTTCCTCGGCGAGGATGGCGCTGGCCTCGTGGTGGCCATGGCCCGCGCTGCGGTCGGGCGCGAAACGGGTGATGATCACATCGGGCCGGAACATCCGGATCACGCGCACCACATCGCTCAGCACTTCCTGCCTGCCCCATTTCTCAAAGCTCTCGGCGGCGTTCTTGCTGTAGCCGAAGTCCACCGCGCGGGTGAAGAACTGTTCGCCGCCATCGATGCGGCGCGCCTCCAGCAGCTCCTGCGTGCGGATGATGCCCAGCGCATCGCCCAACTCGGGACCGATGAGGTTCTGTCCTCCATCGCCGCGGGTGAGGCTGAGGTTGCCCGTGCGCACCTTCCTGCCGTTGGCGAGCCAGGCGATCAGGCGCGTGTTCTCGTCATCGGGGTGGGCAACGATGTAGAGCACGCTGCCCAGCACGTTGAGCTTTTGCATGCGGTGCAGGATCTCGGCGGCGTGTGGTTGTGCGGGGGGGCGTTGCGCTGAAAGTTGATAGGTGAAAGCCGAAAGATGAAAGAGGGCGACCGCGATGAAGCGCAGTGCCCGGGACAGGCGGAAGTGCATGGGGTCTAAGGTAGCGAGCCCCCCACGTGCGTTATGCGACGACAAGGAGCATATACGAAAAGCCCCCCGTTGCCGGAGGGCTTCCCTGTGCAGGTTGGGTGACCCTATCCGATGGTGATGGTGAAGGTCTGCCCGTTCACCGTGATACTGACCGTGCCGTCACAGGAGCCGTTGCCGTAGTCGATGGTACGGACCGGACGCCCTTCGGGGGTTACCACAACGGTGCCACTCACCAAGCGCCAGATACAGGCCAGTTCCACCCGGAGGGCCTGCGTGATGCTGGTCGTGTAGGCCACGCCATTGCGGTTCACACCGCTGCCACTTCCGGTGATCAGGTATACGTCATCGTTCAGCGCGGGAGTGTCATTGCCTTCGATCCATGTACGGGTGCGTTGGGCCTGGTGGGTGGAGGTCCAGCTGCCATCCGCTGCGGTCACACTGCCGTTCACCAGCACACTGAACGTCGGCTGTCCATTCGCGTTCAAGCCCAGGTTCGTCACGGTCTTGCTGCCCTGGATAAGCTGGTCGTTCACATGGTAGCCCTGCGGGGTGATGGTGATGACGGTGCCTGCATCGCGGTAGCGGCCTGTGTACGTCACGCGGATGCGGCCACGCCGCAACCGTCCATTGGTGGCGGTGCAGTTCACATCCCCGAAGTCCAGCGTGATGGAACGCGGCGTGGAGGTGGTGTCGAAGGTCACCGTCGGATCGCACAGTTCCCGCAGGCCGTTGTCCTCCACAGCTTTGTCCACTTGGGCCAGCATATCGGTGAAGATGTCCTCTGCACGCGAATTGTCCGTTGCTGCGGAGTAGTCCAGGTCGGGAGCTTCGATGTTCTCCCGGCGGCAGGCGACCAGTCCCACGGACAAGGCCGTCAAAACGATGATCAGGTGTCGGTTCATCATGGGTGTGCGTTTGGTGCCGGCGTGGTGTTGATCGGCGTTGTTGACCATTGGACGCATATCCCGTGCCAGGGTTTAGATCCGCTCCAATACAACAAAGCTGAAGGAGTGTAAATGGCGGGGATCGGCCGCATGATGGCTCCGGGATACCTCGCGCCACGCGGAGGCCTCCAGTGGGGGGAAGTGCGTGTCACCGGGCACCTCGGCGTGCACCAGGGTGAGGTAGAGCCGGTCCACGAGACCTTTTCGCAGCGCCTCGGCGTAGATCTGTCCACCACCGATGATGAAGACCTCCTCCTCGCCGCCGGCACGGGCCACCTCCAGTGCATCCTCCAGCGAGCCCGCCACCACCGCACCCGGTGCCTGATGATCCGGAGAGCGCGTCACCACGATGTTCACGCGGTCCTTCAAGGGGCGGTACTTCGCCGGAATGGTCTCGTAGTTCTTCCGCCCTGTGATGACGTGGTGGCCGCGGGTCATCGTTTGGAAATAGCGCATATCATCCGGAAGGCTCCAGGGCAGGTCGCTGTCACGTCCGATGGTTCCGTTCTCCGCCACGGCGGCGATGGCACTGATGATCATACGCTCACGCTGGCCTTGATGTGCGGGTGGGGGTCGTAATTCTCAAGCGTGAAGTGCTCGAAGCGGAAGGCGAACAGGTCTTTCACCGAGGGATCCAGCCTCATCACGGGCAGGGGGCGCGGTTCACGGGTGAGCTGCAAACGGGCCTGTTCCAAGTGGTCGTTGTACAGGTGCACATCCCCGAAGGTGTGCACGAACTCACCGGGCTGAAGGCCGCATACCTGTGCCACCATCAGGGTGAGCAAGGCGTAGCTCGCGATGTTGAAGGGGACCCCCAGAAAGGTGTCGGCACTGCGCTGGTACAGCTGGCAGCTCAGTTTCCGCTGCCCCGCAGGGTCGGTCGCAGTGTAGAATTGGAACATGGTGTGACAGGGCGGCAGGGCCATGCGGTCCACGTCGGCCGGGTTCCATGCGGTCACGATCAGGCGCCTGCTGTCCGGGTTCTTCCTGATCTGCTCCACCACGTTGGCGATCTGGTCGATCACGCGGCCGTCGGGTGTGTGCCAGCTCCGCCATTGGTAACCATATACGGGTCCGAGGTTGCCCTCGGCATCGGCCCATTCATCCCAGATCGTCACGCCGTTGTCCTGGAGGTACTTCACGTTGGTGTCGCCGGCCAGGAAGC
>CAZLGY010000164.1:0-4303 GCA_964559165.1 uncultured Chryseobacterium sp. | reverse complement strand
GTGGAGGGCACCAAGTGGAAGGAGGAGCTCCGGGAGGTGAACATCGGCGGTGGTCTGGAGTACTGGTATGCCAGTCAGTTCGCCTTCCGCGCAGGCTATTTCTACGAGCATTTCACGAAGGGCAACCGCCAGTACTTCACCCTGGGAGCAGGGCTGCGGTACAACATCTTCTCGTTGGACCTCAGCTACCTGGTGGCCAATGCGCAGCGCAGCCCGCTGGCGAACACCCTGCGGTTCACCCTCGGCTTCCGGTTCGATGGCAAGGGGGGCAAGAAGAAGGACGCCGCCGAATGATGGTGCGGGTGGGTTTCGGGTATGATGTGCACCAGCTGGTGGAGGGGCGCGAATTGTGGCTGGGCGGCGTCTTGATCCCGCATACGGTGGGTGCCTTGGGCCATTCCGACGCGGACGTGCTGCTCCATGCCGTGTGCGATGCCCTTCTCGGGGCGGTCGCCCTTGGTGACATCGGCCGTCATTTTCCGGATACCGATGTGCGCTGGAAGGGTGCGGATAGCAAGGTGCTCCTGAAAGCCGTGGTGGCTATGCTGGCCGAACGTGGCTGGCGGGTGGGCAATGTGGATGCCACCCTCGTGCTGGAGAAGCCCAAGATACTACCCCACGTGCCGGCGATGCGGTCCATCATGGCTCCGCTCCTCGGTGTTCCTGAGGATGCGGTCAGCATCAAGGCCACCACCAACGAGAAGATGGGCTTCGTGGGGCGCCTGGAAGGGGTGTGCGCGCATGCCGTGGCGCTTGTGCAGCGCACTGCCTGAACGCGGTGATCAATCGTCGCCGTCGTCGGCCGCAGGCTCGGTGAAATTGCCATGTCCCTGTTCGTCCTCGAAGTAGAACACACGCAGCTGTGCGGTGTCCTTCAACAGGTCGATCCGGCCGATCTCCACCCGGCTCACCTTCACGCCAAGGCGGTCGTGAAGGTCTGCAAAGAGCGCCTGCCTGTTCTGTGGCTTGATCAACTCGATGCGCTCGTAGATGAGCTGTTTCATTGCTTCGTGCCGGGTGAGCCACAGGTGTTCCAGGGCATAGGTCATCAGCAGGATCATGCCATCGGTGAAGACCAGCTCCGCGATGCTGACCTTCTTGCTCGCCAGTGAATTGATCACAGCGATGGTGATCACAGCGAACAGGTAGGTCATGTCCTTGATGCTGATCTGCTCCGTCCGGTATCGCAATACGCCGAAGATCGCGAACAGGCCGAAGGCGAAGCCGATGCTGAGCTTCACGCTGTTCAGCAACACACAGAGGAAGAAGATGAGCACGTTGAACAGGAAGTAGGTGAAGAGATAGTCCTTCTTCCGGTGGATGGGGTAGTAGATCACCCGGATGAGCACGAACAACACCATCGCGTTCAATCCGAACTTGAAGAGCAGCTCCCACAGGTCATCGTGGAAGACGGGCATACCGAACAGTTTCATTGTAGCTGTGCGTGTTCGTTGGGTTGGCCGCTTCGCCGGAGATGTTCCAGCCGCAGCATCAGTTCCTTGAATGCATTGTGTTTCACGGGCCGCTCGAGCATCAGCATGCCCACGCAGTACTTGCTCATGCCGGAAGGGCGGACGCCGCGGGCCTTCATCAACCTTACGAAAGGCGAATCCCTGTCGGCGCGCTCCTGCTTCAATTCAGCCACCACGATATCACCCAGCGAACGTTGCCTGGCAGGCTCGCTGAACGTAAGGTCCAGGTCCATGGTCAGCCGTTCCGGTGTATGGCGGTTGACGAAGGTAAAGCGGGTGAAGTGGTTCCAGAGCGAGGGGCGCAGTTCCTCCCTGCGGCCGGTGGCTTCTTGGATGAAACGCAGCTGATCGGCGCTCGGCATTTCCGGGATACCGGGAACACGCATGCGCACCTTGTCCGTGCGCCCGGCACCGTTCTTCCGCTTCACTTCAAGGTAGGTGAGCTGGCTGCCGATGTACTCCCGGAAGCGGACCTTGTTGCGGAATGTGCGCTTGTTATGGTGGTCCTGGAAATGGCGGTGATCGGCGGTGTCCAGGTAGAGGGTCCTGTAGGCTGTACCGGCGGTTCCATGCACATGCAGCAGGCGATAGTCGGGAAGCATGGCCTGCAACAGTGCGGGTAACAGCCCACTGGAGAACACATACTTGGTGTCCACCCGCTTCTGCAGCTTAACATCGTCCATTTCCCCGAGCGAAATGGGTTCGAAACGGGATAACAGTTCGTCCGTGTCGCGCATGCGCAGTAGCAACGCGGACCAAGGTAGCGTTTGGCCGTTCCCGTTGTTAGCTTGCGTGTGATGCGCCACTTCAGGGATATGGCCATGCGCGCGCTTCGCCGTTTCCGGAGGTCCGTGGAGGATGCCCGCCACCGGCCGGAACACGAGGAGCTTCACCGGCTTCGTGTGCGCATGAAACGGGTGCGCTCCTTGCTGCGCTTCCTGTCCTTCCTCGACAACGATGTCGTTGGCCCCCGGGGGGCCGTTCGCCGCACCAGGGAACTGTTCAGCGCTGCAGGCGCGGTGCGGGAAATTCAGGTGAACGAAGCATCGCTGGACGGGCTGCCGGTGCCTCCGCCAGTGCGCTCCCCTGGCAGTGCCCACCTGCGATCACGCGAGCGGACGCTCCGGAAGCACTTGCACAAGGCGCTCGCGCGCATGCGCCCCAGGGACCTCCAGCGCTTGGAACTGCATACCCTGCGGATGCTTGGAGGCCTCAGCGAGCGCGAACTGCGGTCCCGGGCACGGGCGTTCATCCGCATCGAGCTGCACCACGCCACACGGTTGGCCAGGGCGGCGGATGTGCACCTGCACCTGCATGCGATACGAAAGCACCTGAAACACATAGTGAACCTGTTCGACCTGGTGGACCCCGGCATCCCCCGCCCTGCCGGGCTCACAGCCACGCTTGACGCGCTTGGGGAGTGGCATGACGCAGCGGATCTGCGAGCGGCTTTGGTGTTGCGAGGGAAACATCGCAGGCAACGCGATATACTGGTATCCGCAGCGGAGCGTCGCATGGCCATGCTGCAGACCCGTGCACTGGAACGCACAGCATCCTTCCTTGCTGCTGCCGGTCCGCCATTGCAACGGCGCCGATGATCCCACGCGCTCGTTCGGTGACCTGCCCGCCCCCAGGCCGCGTTGCGGAAGGGGATGCCGTTGACCGGCCCGGCAGCGTTGGTCAGTGCCTGGAGGTGCCAGCAGCGGCGGGCTTGGTGCCGGTCACAAGCTCCTCATCCGCCTTGAGGCCATAGCGGAACATGTCTGGATACCCCATGCGGTCGGCCATGCGCTCCACGGTTACCGTGAAACCGGCCGCACGCAATCGGTCGAAGTAGTCCCTGCCATAGAGGCGGACATGATCGAACTGCCCGAACCGTTCGCGGCGTTGGTCGGGATCCGTTATGGCAGGGTCCTCATCGGTGATGGGGGCGGTTGACATGGGCACGAGGAGGATGGCGAGGCCACCCGGTCCCAGCACCCTGTAGAGCTCACGCATCGCGCGACGATCGTCAGGCACGTGCTCCAGCACATGGGAGCAGATGATCAGGTCGAAATGGTCATCCGGATAGGGGATCGCCGTGATATCGAGGTATTCGGTGCCGGGGGGATAGGAGTATCCCGGTTCCATCCTGTCGCCTGCCATGTAGGTGATGGGCAATGCCGAAAGCATGGACCGCAGCGAGCGATCGGGCGCCACATGCAACACGCGGTCACCTGATCGGGGCAGCCCGCGTTCCTTGAGCGCGAGGGCCATCATGCGTGTCCGCTCGAACGAACCGCAGAAGGGGCACATCACATGCGGCCGGGGGGGTGTGCCCATGGGCAGGAAGGCAATGGCTCCCCTGTTGCAAAGCGGGCAATGCACGGTATCTCCCGCAAGGACCTGTTCGCGGAGGAACCGCCTCAGTTGAGCCGGGATGAGATGGCGCAGCGCACCGGACATGGTGGCAAGGTAGTCCCTTCACCCTATCCGACACGCACCACCGGGTTCTGCTGAACGGGTCCGGGGGCGGTGGTTGGAAGGCTGTTCAGATCGCCCCCACACCCAGTAGCAGCGCAGGTTCCTCCAGCAGCTGCTTGAAGGTATTGAGGAAGGCCGCGCCCGTGGCCCCATCCACCACGCGGTGGTCGCAGCTCAGGGTCACCTTCATGGTGTGGCCGGGCACGATCTGGCCACCGCGTACCACGGGCTTCTCCACAATGCCGCCCACCGCCAGGATGCACGCATCGGGCGGGTTGATGATGGCGGTGAACTCCTCGATGCCGAACATGCCCAGGTTGGAGATGGTGAAGGTGTTGCCTTCCCAGTCCTGCGGCTGCAGCTTCTTC
>CAZLGY010000163.1:0-4442 GCA_964559165.1 uncultured Chryseobacterium sp. | reverse complement strand
GCGTCGGCGTTGAACACGCTGAAGAACCCGAACAGGTGGCTCGCATTGTACACGGTGGCCTCGTCCAGCAGGATGAGGTTCTGGTCCGGGCCGCCCCCGCGGACATAGAAACCCGAGTTGCCTTCGCCATTGCTCTTCACGCCAGGTAGGTACTGCAGGGTCTTGAGCAGGTCGACCTCGCCCAGCAGCGCGGGCAGAAGCTTCACCTGCTGCACGTCCAACTCCGCGCGGCCCATGTCCGTGCTCTCGGTGTTCTTTCGTCCGTCCTTGCCCGTCACCGTGACCTCCTTGGCGATGATGGCATCGGGCTGCAGTTCGATGTTCAGGACCTGGTCCGCCTTGAGCTCCACGGTGAGCGATCGATCCCCGTAGCCCAGGTAGCTGGTGTTCACCGTGTAGGACCCCGCCTCAAGGGTCAGGGAATAATAACCATACGCGTTGGTGGTTGTGCCCTTCTTGATGCCGGGCAGGTAGATGCCGGCACCGATCAGTGCCTCTCCGCTGGAGGCATCCTTGACGTACCCGCTCAGGGTGTGGCGCACCTGCCCATGGGCCGTCGATAGCAGCAAGGCGAGGAGGGGAAGGATGGCGAAGCGCATGCGGAGGCTGCAAAAGTAGCCGGGCTCGCAGAGCAGAACAGCCGGTCGGGGTGAATGTTCGGTGCTTTGCTGCGCCGATCGTGCAAAAGCGTGTTCATAATCGGCGCGAAAGCTTCACATCGGCGAAACGTGCCGGGCCCGCCCGGGCCGGACTTTTGCCGAGAACCATCGCTTACCCGATGAACACGTTCCTGCGCAAATACCACACGGGTCTCCTTACCCTTGGCATCTACCTGTTGCTCACCACGTTCGCCCTGCTGGTGTCCTTCGGCCTGCTCTGAAACGCGGGGGCGTTCCCGTTTCGCACGGGTTGCTTACCTTTGCGGCCCCTCGGGGTGTAGCGCAGCCCGGTAGCGCACTTGCATGGGGTGCAAGTGGTCGCTGGTTCGAATCCAGTCACCCCGACTGGTGGAGGTTGAGGGAGGCTGCCAGGAAGGCAGCCTCCTCCGTTTTTGTCCACTACCCACCGCAACGATCCCATGTGCCGTTCGCTCTTCCCCTTGGTCCTGCCGCTCGCCACATCGTTCATGGCCTGTGATCAAGGCCAGCAGCATCCGGTGGACGGCACACCGGTCAAGAACACCGCCACCATGGATCCACACAGCCACGCCAGTGCCAGTACCGCACGCACCACCCACCTCGATCTGGCCATCACCGTGGATATGGAGGCGCGTATCATCCATGGGTCGGCGACCTATGCAGTGCAACCCAATGGCGCCGACAACATCGTGCTCGATACGGATGGCCTTCATGTGGATTCCGTCCATGTGGACGGCCAGCGGGTAGAACATGTGCTGGGCGATGGCACCCTTATCGGCCAGGCGCTCACCGTGCCCATCGAGGTTGGGACGAAGGAATTGACCGTGTTCTACCGCACCGGGCCGGATGCCAAGGCATTGCAGTGGCTTTCCCCGGCGCAGACGGCCGACAAGGTGCATCCCTTCCTGTTCACCCAAGGCCAGGCCATCCTCACCCGCTCGTGGATCCCCATCCAGGATTCGCCCGGTATCCGTATGACCTACACCGCCACGGTGAAGGTGCCGGCCGAGCTGATGGCCGTGATGAGCGCATCCAATCCACAGCACCGCAGCACGGACGGCGTGTACGCCTTCACCATGGAACAGCCCATTCCGGCATACCTCATTGCCCTTGCAGTGGGTGATCTCGGTTTTGCGCCCATCGGTGAGCGCACCGGCGTCTATGCCGAACGGGGCATGGTCGATAAGGCCACGTGGGAGTTCGCCGAGATGGAGCGGATGTTGGAAGCTGCGGAAGGCTTGTACGGGCCTTATCGTTGGGGACGTTATGATGTGCTCGTATTGCCGCCGAGCTTTCCGTTCGGAGGCATGGAGAACCCCCGGCTCACCTTCGCCACGCCCACCATCATCGCTGGCGACCGCAGCCTCACCGCATTGATCGCCCATGAACTGGCCCATAGTTGGAGCGGCAATCTCGTGACCAATGCGACCTGGAACGACTTTTGGTTGAACGAGGGCTTCACGGTGTACTTCGAGAACCGTATCGTGGAGGCCATCCATGGCGTGGACCGCGCGCGAATGCTGCAGGTTCTTGGACGGCAGGAACTGGCCAATACCCTGGAGGAACTGACGAAGGACGGCCATGCGACCGACACCCATCTACGCCTGCACCTGGAGGGCCGTGACCCGGATGAAGGCATGACGGACATCGCCTATGAGAAGGGCTTCTCCTTCCTGAAGATGCTCGAGGGCAGGGTGGGGCGGGAGCGGTTCGATGCCTTCCTGCGCGGTTACTTCTCGGAGCATGCGTTCGAGAGCATGACCACCGATGCCTTCCTGGCCTACCTGCAGGACCGGTTGCTGGCTCCCGCCAATGTGCAAGTGGACCTGAAGAGCTGGGTGGACGGTCCTGGACTGCCTGCCGATGCATTGGTGCCGACCTATGATGGCTTCGCGCAGGTGGAGCAGCAGATGGATGCGTGGTTGAAGGGGGGCGGCACGGCGGCGCTCAACACGGAGGAATGGAACACGTTCCAATGGATCCACTTCCTGCGGCACCTGCCGGACGACATCAGTGGAGATCAGCTTTCCGAGCTTGACAACGCTTACGAGCTATCGGCAAGCGGCAACGCCGAGGTCCTGGCAGCCTGGTTACAGCAGTGCGTGCGCCATGACCATGCTCCGGCATTCACCTCGCTCGACCGGTTCCTTACGGTGATGGGGCGCCGGAAGTTCCTGATGCCGTTGTATGGCGAACTGATGCGCAGCGAGCAAGGCCGGGAGCTTGCGCGGACCATCTACAAGCGGGCCCGTGCCAACTATCATCCGGTGGCGGTGCGCTCGCTGGATGACCTCCTGGAGTGGCAGGAATAAAGGCCTATTCCGAGATCAATCGGCCGAGCAGGAGCGGGTCCAGGCCATGACCGGCGCGGTGATGGTGAAGTTGATGTGGCACGCCTGCGGTTGCAAGACGCTGGACCGTCCGATCCGCTACGGAAGCGGGTACGATGGTATCATTGGTCCCGTGCACCACTTCCACATGGCTCCGGCTCCAACGCTGCATGGCGGTGGCATCGATCTCCGGCGGGAGACCTCCACCCCAGAGCACGAGCCTGGACACGATGGTGTCACCACTGATGCTCCAGCGGCTCACGGTGGCCACACCCTGCGAGAAACCCAATGCGTGCACCGGTCGCGGTCCTGTGGTACGCAGAAGGTCCTGCACCAATCGATCGAGGTACTGGACATGGTCGGCGATCTCCTGCTCGCGGTCCTCCCGGGTCATCCAGGTGGCGCCCACGCGCTGGTGGGCCTCATCCAGGTAGAAGCGGGAGAGCCCCTCGGGCGCTGCGATGAGCAGCCCATCCTCCAACCCTTCGAACTTGTTCAGGAAGAAGCGCGCCAACTGACCATAGCCATGCACCACCACCCAGATGGCATTGGCCCTGGCCGGGTCGCCCAGCGTATGGAAGCGTGCTGTGCGGGCAACGCGGAGGTGATGTTCGCGCACGGTCAGTAGTTCAACAGGTCATCCAGAGCCGCACCGACCTTCCGCGCATTGGGGATCATGCACTCCTCGAGGGTGCTGTTGAGCGGGATGGCGGGCACATCGACAGACCCGAGTGTTCGGACGGGTGCGTCGAGATGTTCGAAGCACTGGTCACTGATGCGCGAGGCCAATGCCTGCGCGAAGCTGTTCGTCACCTGTTCCTCGGTGACCACCAGGCAGCGGCCATGCTTCCGCACCTGTTCCATCACCAGCTCCTCATCCAATGGAACGAGGGTGCGCAGGTCCACGATGGTCACACGGCCGGGCAGGTTCTTCGCCGCTGCCTTGGACCAGTAGACACCCATTCCGTATGTCACCACCACGGCCGCATCACCGTTCTGCATGTGGGCTGTGTCGGCCTCCTGCACCAGGCGTCCCTTGCCGAACGGGATCACATAATCAGCACTGGGTTCGATGGTCTTCGCCTCCTCGGTGCCCTTGATCTTGCTCCAATAGAGCCCTTTGTGCTCGAGCATCACCACCGGGTTCGGGTCGAGGTACGCGGCTTTCATCAATCCCTTCAGGTCCGCGCCGGTGCTCGGGTAGGCGATCTTGATGCCCTTGATGTTGCAGAGCACGCTCTCCACGCTGCTGCTGTGGTAGGGGCCACCGCTACCATACGCACCAATGGGTACGCGCAGGATGGAGCTGACGGGCCACTTGCCCACGGTGAGGTAGCAACTGCGTGCCACCTCCGTGAAGAGTTGATTGAGCCCGGGCCAGATGTAGTCAGCGAACTGCACCTCCACGATGGGTTTCAACCCGGCGGCGCTCATACCCACAGTGCTGCCGATGATGAAGGCTTCCTGGATGGGC
>CAZLGY010000162.1:0-4499 GCA_964559165.1 uncultured Chryseobacterium sp. | reverse complement strand
TTCGTGATCACCGAGGTGGGCGGCACCGTGGGCGACATCGAAAGCCTGCCTTACGTGGAGAGCATCCGCCAGTTGAAGTGGGAAAAGGGCAAGGACTGCCTCACCATCCACCTCACCCTGCTCCCCTACCTGCAGACCAGCGGCGAACTGAAGACCAAGCCCACCCAGCACAGCGTGAAGGAGCTGCTGAGCCTGGGCGTGCAACCCGATGTGCTCGTGTGCCGCACGGAACATCCCATGCAAAAGGGCATGAAGGACAAGATCGCCCTGTTCTGCAATGTGGATCCCACGGCCGTGATCGAGAGCCGCGACGCGGAGACCATCTATGATGTGCCCTTGATGATGCAGGAGGAAGGCCTGGACACGGTGGTCCTGCAGAAGCTGGGCATTTCAGGGTACCCTGAGGCCGACCTTCGTTCGTGGAGCGACTTCCTGCACCGATACAAGGAACCGAAGCGCGAGGTGCACATCGGGTTGGTGGGCAAGTACGTGGAGCTGCACGACGCTTACAAGAGCATCAAGGAAGCCCTGGAGCATGCGGGGGCAGAGAACGAGACGAAGGTGCACATCAAGTGGGTGCACAGTGAAAAGCTCAATGCCAAGAACGTCGCGAGGCAACTGGCCGGGTTGAGCGGCATCGTGGTGGCGCCGGGCTTTGGCAACCGGGGCATCGAGGGCAAGATCGAGGCCATCCGGCATGTGCGCGAGAACCGCATCCCCTTCCTGGGCATCTGCCTGGGCATGCAATGTGCCGTGATCGAATATGGCCGACATGTACTGGGCCTTGCAGATGCCAACAGCACCGAGATGAACGCCGACACGCCCCACCCGGTGATCGCCATGATGGAGGAGCAGAAGAGCGTGGAGAACAAGGGCGGCACCATGCGCCTGGGTGCCTACCCCTGCAAGCTCAGCGACGGAAGCCGGGCCCAGCAGGTCTATGGCCGCAAGGAGATCAGCGAACGGCACCGCCACCGCTACGAATTCAACAACGCCTACCTGGAAGACTACCGCAAGGCTGGCATGGTGGCCACGGGCATCAACCCCAAGGGCAAGCTGGTGGAGATCGTGGAGGTGAAGGACCACCCGTGGTTCATCGGGGTGCAGTTCCACCCGGAGTACCGCAGTACGGTGATGAAGCCGCATGCCCTGTTCGTGGGCTTCGTGCAGGCGGCAGTGAAGCAGGCACTCGTGGTGCGCGAGAACGCAGAGGCCTGAGCCGGGGAGCTCCTGCTGAGTGACCGTCGGGACCGAAGTTCCGAGCCTCTCAGTAGCGTCGGGCACCTTCCCCCGGCCCGGCTATCTTTGCCCGCCTTCCGCCATCCCCTTATCCGCGGCGGAACCTCCATGGACCGTAATTCGATCATCGGCTTCGTCCTCATCGCAGCCATCCTCTTCGGCTACACCTGGTACAGCATGCCCAGTGCCGAGGAAGCAGCCCGCATGCAACGCGAACAGGACAGCCTCGCCGCCATCGCCCTGGAAGAACAGGCCCGCCGCGCCGCTGCCGAACAGACCGCCGCGCCTGTGGTGGTGGACACCCTGGCAACCATGGCGGTGGACAGCCTCTCCGGTGCTGACAGCCTCAACACCGACAGCCTTCGCGCCGTGCGCCTCGCCCAGGAGTTCGGCCCCTTCCACCCTGCTGCGGAAGGCCAGGCGGAAGAGGTCGTACTGGAGAACGAACGCCTGCAGGTGGCCATCAGCACCAAGGGCGCCCGCCCCCTGCTGCTCCGCCTGAAGGAGTACAGCACCCATGGCAAGACCCCGCTCTATCTGGCCGACCCGGACAGTGGTGATTACGGCTTCGACTTCTTCCTTGGCAATCGCCGTGTGGACACCCGCCAACTCTACTTCACCAGCGAGCGGCTGGCACCCGATGCCGTGCGCCTGACGGCCGCCACCACCGAGCCCGGACGCCGCCTGGAGATCACCTACCGACTGGACAGCACCACCTATTTCCTGCACACCGATATGCGACTGGTGGGTCTCAGCGAGGTGGATCCGCGCGACGTGGCTTTCCGCTGGGAACTGGTGGGGCTGGTCAATGAGAAGTACCGCGACGGCGAGTTGCAGAAGAGCGGCGTGTACTACAAGTACTTCAGTGATGACCGGAACTACCTGAGCGAGACCGGTGAGGACCAACTGAAGCTGGAGGGCAGGACCAACTGGGTGGCCTTCAAACAGGGCTTCTTCACCGTGGCCATGATCTGCGACAAGGGCTTCAGCAGCAGCGGCAGCGAGATCGCCATCGCGCCGCTGGCGGACAGCAGCCACACCAAGCGCTACGATGCCAAGCTCTTCTTTGAGGCGGAGCGGGGCAAGGAAGTGGCCGTGTCCATGCGCTACTACCTCGGACCCAATCACTATGGGACCCTGCGGCGCACGGAGGTGGATCAGTTCGACCGCATCATCGACCTGGGCTGGGGCATCTTCGGATGGATGAACAAGTGGCTGGTGATCCCCATCTTCAACTGGCTGGACGGATGGGGCTGGAGCTACGGGATCATCATCCTGGTGCTGACCATCGCCATCAAGTTGCTGCTGATGCCGCTCACCTGGAAGAACTACATCTCCAGTGCCAAGATGCGTGCCCTGAAGCCGGAGATGGACACCATCAACGAGAAGTACCAGGACGGCGATGCATTGAAGAAACAACAGGCCGTGATGGACCTGTATCGCAAGGCAGGCGTGAACCCGGCCAGTGGCTGTGTGCCCCTGCTGGTGCAGATGCCCGTGCTGTTCGCCATGTTCAAGTTCTTCCCAAGCAGCATCGAACTGCGGCAGGAGAGCTTCCTCTGGGCCGACGACCTGAGCACCTACGACAGCATCTACAGCTGGAGCGCACATATCCCCTTCATCTCATCGTTCTACGGCGACCACATCAGCCTCTTCACCATCCTCATGGCGGCCAGCACGATCCTCTACACGATGATCAACAGCCAGCAGATGCCGCAGCAGCAGGGCATGCCGAACATGAAGCTGATGATGTACCTGTTCCCGGTGATGATGCTCTTCTTCATGAACAGCCTGCCCGCCGGCCTGAGCTACTACTACCTGCTGGCCAACGTCATCAGCATCCTGCAGATGACCCTGCTGAAGAAACTGTTCGTGGACGAGGACAAGATCCGCGCGGAACTGCTGGCGAACATGAAGCAGCCGAAGAAGAAGAGCAAGTGGCAGCAGCGCCTGGAGGACATGCAGAAGCAGCAACAGGCCGCCCGGCGCAAGTAACCCATCGATCGGCACGGGATCGGCAGTACCAAGGACCATGAAACACCTCCTCCTCGCCACGGCCACACTTCTTGTGGCCGCCGCCTGCAAGAACCGGGAACAGGTGGTGACCGACGGAACCGCGCCGCAGGGTCCCGCCGTGGTGTACGGCGGCTCCACCGAGGCCGATTCGCTCTTCTTCTCGCTGGAGCGCACGCCCTGTTTCGGCCAGTGCAAGACCTACCGGATCAGGGTGTACCGCAGCGGGTTCGCCGTGTACGAGGGCAGTTCGTTCGTGGAGAAGACCGGTACGCACTACGGCCATGTGGGCAGCGACACGCTGGCCCTGCTATTGCGGAAGGCACAGGAGGTGGACTTCTTCAACCTGCAGGACCGCTACGACAGCCAGGTGACAGACCTGCCAAGCACCATCGTACAGGTGGTGGCGAACGGCCGTAACAAGCGCGTGGTGGCCCGTGTGGGTACACCTCCGGCACTGAAGGCCTTTGCCACCTACGCGGACGAGCTGCTGTTCCCGATGCCCTGGAAGCCACAGCTGCCGGTGGAATAAGTGGCGCTGGAACGTTCGTTCCGCGCCCCGGCCACCTTGCGTCATGGACAGGGATGGGACAAGGCCGCCATCCGCTACCTTCGTCGCCCCAACATCAGGCGGTACCGCGCCGCATCCACGAACCTGAACCCATGATCCGTACATCCATGAAGCGTACCCTTTCGCTGCTGCTGGCAGCGTGCGTGGTGATCGCCGCCCAGGCCCACGAAGGCATGTGGCTGCTCACCAAGCTCAAGCAGATCAACGAGGCCGAGATGCAGAAGCTCGGCTTCAAGCTGACGGCCGACGACATCTATGCCATCAACCGCAGCGGCATCAAGGATGCTGTGGTGCGCTTGGGCGGTGGGTTCTGCAGCGGCGAAATGGTGAGCGCCGAAGGTCTTTTCCTCACCAACCACCACTGCGGCTACGACGCCATCCAGGGCCTCAGCACGGTGGAGAACGACTACCTCACCAACGGTTACTGGGCCATGAGCCGCAAGGATGAGCTGCCCGCCGGCTTCGGGGTGAGCTTCCTGCAGCGCATCGATGATGTGACCAGCGAAGTTATGGCCGATCTGAAGGACGGCATGAGCGAGGAGGAACGCAGCGCGAAGGTCCAGGAGGTGGCCGCGCGCTTGAAGGCCGCCGTGGGCACGGAGAACGGTCTGAGCGCCGACTTCAAGGTGATGTTCGAGGGCAACGAGTTCTACCTCTTCGTCTACAAGACCTACCG
>CAZLGY010000161.1:0-4529 GCA_964559165.1 uncultured Chryseobacterium sp. | reverse complement strand
GCGAGTGCCACGGTGAGCGTGAACATCACCCCCGCACCTTCGGCGGGTGGGGATGCCGCCGTAACTGTTTGTTCCACCGCCGCGCCCTTCGACCTCTTTGATGCATTGACCGGCTCGCCTGATGCCGGCGGCACCTGGACCTCGCCGGGCGGTCTGCCTGTTGACGGTTACTTCGATCCCGGCACGGACGTTCCAGGCACCTACACCTACACTGTGGCTTCGCTCGTTCCGCCCTGTTCGGACCAGGCAACGGTGCAAATAACGGTCATCGATCCTCCCGTCGCCGGATCGGATGCCACACTGGTACTTTGCTCTTCGTCCGCACCCACGGCGCTGCTGCCACTGTTGGGCGGAGCAGCCGCAGGAGGCACGTGGACAGGGCCGAACGGTGCGCCGTTCAACGGCACCCTTGATCCGGCGGTCAACGTGTCAGGCAATTATACCTACCTGCTCTCTGGCACTGCTCCCTGCCCGAACGCGAGTGCCACGGTGAGCGTGAACATCACTCCCGCCCCTTCGGCGGGTGGGGATGCCGCCCTAACTGTTTGTTCCACCGCCGCGCCCTTCGACCTCTTCGATGCATTGACCGGCTCTCCTGATGCCGGCGGCACTTGGACGGCGCCGGGCGGTACAGCCTCCGCCCCCCTGATCGACCCGGCCAATGCGGTGACGGGTACCTATACCTATACCATCGCTGCTGTGGCCCCGTGTCCTGCGGATGTGGCCAACGTGAACGTGAACATCGTACAGCAACCTGCCGCAGGGATCGATAACAGCGTCACATTTTGTCGCACTGCCGGCATCCAGCCGCTGCTACCCTTGCTCGGAGGAACACCATCACAAGGAGGTGCATGGACATCGCCCAATGGCAGCGCATCGGGAGCCTCCATCAACACGGCCACTGGAACCCCCGGCTCCTACACGTACACGGTGACCCCACCCGCCCCGTGCGTTGCCGTCCAAGCCACCCTATCCATTACACTGGTTGACCAACCCGAGGCCGGGCCGGATGGTGAACTGCTGCTTTGTGCCAGCGGGTCTCCGGTCCCACTTTCTGACGGTCTTTCTGCGACAGCGGATGGCGGAGGGCTCTGGAGCACACCTGGTGGGTCACCTTCAGATGGCCAGCTCGACCCAGCCACCGATGTGGCAGGGACCTACACCTACACGATACCTGCCCTCGCACCCTGCATCGCAAGCAGTGCATTGGTGGAGGTGAACATCGTGGACCAGCCGAACGCGGGCAACGATGCCTCCATAAGCGCGTGCAGCGACAGCGATGAGCTTGACCTGTTACCGCTGCTGGGGCCCGATGCACAAGCGGGGGGCGTTTGGACCACGCTGGCCGGAACACCGTTCAGCGGCACCTGGAATGCGGCATTAGACGGTCCCGGAAGTTATACCTACACGATCGCAGCCCCACCGCCCTGCACGGCATCGAGCGCTGTGGTCACGGTATCTGTCGTGGATGCCCCGGAGGCCGGGACGAACGGGTCCATCACTGCCTGTGCAGCTGGCCCTGCCATCGACCTTTTCGACGGATTGTCCGGTTCTCCCGATGCCGGCGGCTTCTGGACCAATTCGAGCGGAGCTGTTGTTCCATCCGTATTGGTGGCGGCCGATGCTGCAAGCGGTACATACACGTACACGGTCGCCGGCTCTGCTCCATGCCCGGCAGCCGCTGCGACCATCACGCTCACGATGGTGAGCGTGCCGAACACCGGCACAGATGGTGCTATCACCGCATGCAATGATGGGTCCACCACATGGAACCTGATCGATCTGTTGGGAGGCACGCCCCAAGCCGGGGGCGTATGGACCGCTCCTGATGGATCCGTTCAGGGTCCCGTGTTCGATCCGATCCTGCACCCGGCTGGCACATACGTATACACCATCACAGCCCCGGCACCCTGCCCAACTGTGAGCAGCTCCGTGGAGATCGACATTGCAGCATCGGTCCCCACCGGAACGAGCGCAGCGGTTTCCCTGTGCAGCAATGCCACGCCACAGGCGTTGATCGGGTTATTGGACCCGACGCTTCCGGCAGGGGGAACGTGGACAGAACCCGGGGGGGGGATAACAGGCCCTGACCTCGATCCCGGCAGCATGCCGGGTGGCACCTACATCTACACCATACAGGCTCCTGCTCCCTGTCCCAATGGCGTGCATGAACTCACTGTCACGGTGGTCACGCTGCCAGATGCTGGTAACGATGCGTCGATCAATGCCTGCAGCAGCGATGCTGCCATCGATCTGCTTGCATCACTTGGGGGTGCTGATGTGGGCGGCGTATGGTCCGCACCGGATGGGTCGCCAACAACGGCAACGCAGGATCCATCCATCGCGGCCACGGGCGCATACACGTATGTGGTCGCCTCCGTCGGACCTTGTCCCGGTGATACCAGCACCGTGGACCTGACGGTGACCACCGCCGCATGGAGCGGCATCGGGGGGGATGTACAACTCTGCCGGTCCGCTGCACTGCAGGCGCCTATCGATTGGTTGTCGGGCCTGCCGGACCCGGGGGGGAGTTGGACGGACCCGAACGGTACGACGATCACTGTCGCAGATCCATCCTCCATGGCGGGTGGGCCGTACACCTATACTGTGCCGGGCAATTCGCCTTGCCCCAATGTCACATCAACGGTCATGGTGACCGTTCAGGAACTTCCGGAAGCCGGTGATGATGTGCAGTTGAGCGCATGCCTTGGCAGTGCACCGATCGACCTTTCCGCCGTTGTCCCTCCGGCCGGGGATGCCGGGGGCAATTGGTCCGACATGCAAGGCATTGGTGTAACGGAGCTCTTCACGAACACGGTCGGCATATCCACGGCGGTATATGTCGCAGCGGGCATCGGTCCCTGTGCGAACGAGGCGGACAGCTCCCTGCTGCAATTGGTCGTGACGCCTTTGCCGCAGGCCACTCTGGCCGCCGGCGATGTCCGCGGATGCGTGCCCCTCGAAGTGCAGTTCACGGCCGATGTTGACGCATCGGTAACGGACTTCGATTGGGACTTCGGCAACGGTGGTGCTTCCGACCTTGGTCCCACCACGGCTTATACCTACGTGCAGAACGGGGCCTTCACGGTGTCCCTCATGGTGACTGACACGAACGGATGCAGTGCCATCGCCATCCTTCCAGAGCCGATCATCGCTTCAACCGGTGCGGATGCCGAATTCTATGCATGGCCGGCGCGCGTGAGCGTGGAGGATCCGCGCATTACCGTGGAGCATTCGCCGGTCAGTGGTGTCTCATACCAATGGTCTTTGGGGACGGACAGCCTGATGGCCGCAGGGACGTTCCAATGGACCGTGGAGGATCCTGTTGTGGGGACATATCCCATCTGCCTCATCGCTACGGACAGCCTTGGATGTTCAGCAGTGAATTGCACAAGCGTGGTGATCGATGATGCACTTACCGTCTACGTGCCGAATGCTTTCACACCGGATGGGGACGATGTGAATGACACCTTCCTGCCTTCCATACTCGGGCTCGACCCCAGCAACTACCAATTGTTCGTCTTCGACCGATGGGGTCAGGAGGTGTTCAGCAGCGTAGATCATACGGAGCCGTGGAACGGGGCTGCCGGGAACGGTGGCGAGCTACTACCACAAGGTGTTTATGTCTGGCGGTTGCTGGTCAAGGACAACTATAGAGCAGAGAGAAAAGAGTATTTCGGCACGGTGACCCTGGTAAAATGAAAAGAGCCCCGATCACTCAGGGCCCCTTCATCCAACATCCACTCATCACTGCCTGATGAGCTTGGTGCGTGCGAGCGGTCTGCCAACCGCATCGCGGGCTACCACGGTATAGATGCCTGGCATCAGGTCATCCACTTCGATCACCGAGCGCTTTTCCATACTGCGTACCAGCTGGCCTTGCGCGGTGTAGATATCCATTCCCTCCAACGGCAGCTGTCCCCAGCGCACTTGTACAGGTCCTCGTGCGGGGTTCGGATACAGGACGAACAGACCGTCCCCCGACTCCTCACCGATTCCGACGCCGGACTCACAAGCATCGCCAATGCCATTGCCGTTCAGGTCCTCCTGCCCAGGGTTGGACAGCCACACACAATTATCGCACACATCCCCAACCCCGTCGCCGTCGTAATCAGCCTGCCCGGGATTGAATACGGTCGAACAATTGTCCTCACAGGCCAGTAGACCGTCGGCATCATCATCCGCATTCACATCGATGCCTGTTTCACCCCCTGCGCATGTGCCACAGTCGTCCAATACCGCTGAACCTCCAGGTACTCCAGCACAATCCAATGGCAGACCCATACAGGTGCAGGAGGTCGTCCAAACATCGTTCCCGGTTGATGCATCCCCGTCATTACATGGCGTACCAGGCAGCGCGTTACCGTTCGCCACACCCAGACAGTCGAAGGTCACCGGCGTACCGGCGCAGGTGCAGTTCGTGCTCCACACATCATTGATCGTGTTCGCGTTGCCATCGTTGCACACGGTACCGGGCAGCGCGCTGCCACCGGCCACTCCCAAGCAATCGATCACCTGACCCACACACT
>CAZLGY010000160.1:0-4567 GCA_964559165.1 uncultured Chryseobacterium sp. | reverse complement strand
AGGCGAACCTCCAGTAGGCCGTATCACCCTGCTGATCAAGGCGCAGGTGCGGGGCAATGCTCCGTCGCTTCAACCGCATTGTATCCTCCTCCAGGACACGCTCAGGCAGCGCCATGTCAAGGAAACCGATGTCGTGGAACGCACTGTCCAACAGCATCAGCTTCTGCCCCCAGCTTTCCTTCTCACCCATGTTCGCCATCACCCACAATTGTCCCTGCGGGGTGGTGTGCTCAACAGGGAAGAACGTGGGCAGCAGGGTCCAGCTGTCGTACGCGGGTGAGGATACCGCCAGCAGCTGTACGGAGCTGTCCGGACGGAACGTGTAGCGGTACAACCGCAGTCCCTCGAAGGTGTCCTCCACATGGGATGCCACCATGAGGTGGCTGCTGTCGCCCAACATGAAGGAGGTCTGTACCAGCAGCGTGTCGTGCGATACGTTCTGGTCGAATTGTACGAAGGGATGCGGGCCACGTCCGGGTATCGTAGCGCTGTCCGTCCTGTTCATGCATCCCGCGAACAGAAGCAGCACCGGAAGCAGGGTCCTCCATGGCAAAGGCATTACCGGAAGAGGCTCAAATGGCCGGTGAACGACCGGCCTGAAATGGTGAGGACATAGAAATACACGGCCGGAACGCACGCCTCACCGGCCATGGTGCGGCCATCCCAGGTCATGTTGTTCCCCTGGCCCAGGAAGACCCGGTTTCCGTAGCGGTCGAAAATGCTCAATTCGGTGCAGGCACCCAGTTGTACCTGGCCCGGCAGAGCGAAACGATCGTTGGTACCGTCTCCGTTCGGGGTGAACACGGTGGGAATATCGGCTCCATCGATCCGTACCTGCGTTCTCAACGGGAACTCCGCCAGGTAGGTGGCCGTCCCTCCGCTGGCATCCTCCGTTGTCAGGGTCACGGTCAACGCTTCATCGTATGGAACGCGCAGCACCGGTGCGGGGAGTTCACTGGTTGTTCCATCGCTGAGCGACCATGTGTACCGTTCCGCCTGGATCGGTGTGCTCAGGAACAGGCGCAGGTCATCACAGTTCGGTTCAAAGCGCGCTTCGATGGCCGGCTGCTGTGCAGCACCCAGGGTGGCCCAGAGCGCCAATGACAGCCACAGAAGAAGTCGTACGACCGTCCAGGGGCGCTGGACATGCCTGCGCGTTGGTATGATGGCGCCAGTGTATGGAACGCTTCGCATGGTAGGCACACCTCTTCAGGCAGTCCCAAAGGTGTGCCCTATGACAGGGGGGGATGGATGCACCGCGGGGAAGTGTTGAGCATCGCACTGTTAACTACTTATGGCAGATCCTCCCGCTGCCGGTTGCAACTTTGGGACGCACCTGCCGTTCAACGTGTCGGGAAGGTGTTCGCTCGCTCAGGCGCCCGGAAACTCCATCCCCTCAACAGTGGATCCTGTTGATGCGATATCACCCCCAGCCGATGGGCCTCACCATTGGAGCGTTCCGCATGTGATGCAGGTGCAGCGTGGTGCGGGGGCGGTCGTGCTGTTCATGCACCAGGGTCCTGTGGACCGTGCCGTGCTGGAGCGCTTGCTCTCTACGTCTGAGCGCATCTGCTCGGAGGATAATGTCCCGCGTCTTGTGCGCAAGCGGCTATTCATGGTGCTCGTGGAGGCACTGGAGAACCTGCACCACCATGCGCCTGAAACCGATCGGGATGCCGTTTGGGCCAGCCTGTTACGATCGACCGGTGCCTATCACCTGCTCGTCGGCAATCCCGCTTCACAAAGTGCGGCCAACATGTTGGAGCATCGGTTGGACGTGATCAATGAAATGGACGATGAGGCCCTGAAGCACCACTACATGATGGTGTTGTCGAACGATGGCCGGACCGAACACGGTGGGGCAGGGTTGGGCCTGTTGACCATGGCGCGGAAGAGCGAGCGGCCCATCCGCTTGTGCGTGGCCCCCCGCGACCCCCATACCGCCCTGTTGGTGCTCGAATTGCAGGTGCCGTTCACGGAGGCCTGAACACCATGCATCACCAGCGCAGGCCGTTTTCACTGATGGGATCGGTGTGCCCGATCTTCAACCAGTCCTCCCTCCGCCGACATGGAAGTGTTGTTGATGTGTCCCCTTCACCGGGCCAGAGCCCCAAGGTGAACCCCAAGATCGACCAGAAAGCTGAGCGTGTACATGGAACCATGAGCGGCACTGATCGCTAACGGCACCTCCACGCTGTTCCGGCCGATCAGCCGAGGGCGTATCCGCTGAGGTGTTCGAACCGCGGCTTCAGCCTGCCGGCCTCCGCGATCGTTGCACGCTCGATCATGCCTTCCGCATCGGTGCCGATCAGGTGCGGAAGCACCCGTGCCACCAGGTCGTTCCCGAAGGCATCGGAGGCATCGCGCGGCAATTCGCATGGTAGGTTGTCCACGCTCATCACGGCCACACTGCCCGGGGCACCGGGGGGCACCTCCGAACCGCTTGCGGGGTCGTACCCCAGGAACGGTGTATCGATCGTAGTGGCCCTCAGGGTGCAGTCGATGGGTCCCCCGATGTCGCAGCTGATGTCCGCTACCGCCTGCAGGGAGAGTCGGGGGTCACGCAGGTCATCCGCGCTGAGGATCTTCGGGCCGCGCGGATCCCAGAAGTGGCAGGCGATGTAGATGTGTGCCCTGCATGCGTAGGGCAGGAAGCGTGCCCGGTGTCCGGCAGGGTCCCGGTGGAAAGCCTCCTTATCGAAGGGGGCGCCATCGGTGCGCTCATAGAGGTCGGAGGTTCCAAGCACGGTGTATACCGGACGGGAGTTGCTACCCTGCAGGAACTCCGCAGGCGGTATGCGCTCCACCCCGGCGCGCTCCAGCACCCCCATGGCACCTTTGCCCACGCGACCCCCACCGGTCATCACAATGCGCAGGTCGGCGGGCAGGGGATAGGCGTGGAGATGACGCTCCAGCTCTTCCAGGTCGTGGCACGCATGCGCGGGCTTCAGTGCTGGTCCCCCGTGCAGCAACTGCCACGTGCGGAACGCGTTGTAGGCCCCCACCACGCCGGCCCAATAACCGAAGGCCAGCACCCGGTTGCCATGCGTGTCGGTGAGCAGCTCGTGGTCGATGAGCCGGATGCCCTTATCCAACACGGCCTTCAACAGCTTGCGGTTATGGGGCTGCTCCTTGATGGTGTGGCTGAAGAAGAGATAGGACTTGCCGGGAAGCAGCATGTCCAGCGGCACCTCCTTGACCCCGAGGATCAGCTCGCGGTCACCCAGGGCGTCCACCAACGGGACACCTGCCGCGGCATATTCAGCATCGGCGTAGGCGCGCACCGGGCTTCGTTGCACGACCAGGTCGATGTGCGGGTGTTGTGCGATGATCGCAGCGCATTGGGAGGGGGTGAGCGGGACGCGGCGGTCGGCGGGCTGTTTGCCTTCGCGGATGATGCCGATCCGGGTGTACGGGACTGCCATGGGTAGCGGCCCGCGAAAGTAGGGCATCCGCGTTGGCGCCGGCGCCGGATGTCGTATCTTTGGAGTGTTCTTTGGAATTACCCCCTTGGGGCCGACCTGGATTCGACAGCGGCTTTGAGCGGTGTGGTAAGCATGCCGGGCGTGATGTGCGGCCCGTATCCCAGTGCATCAACGCCATAACTGGCGAAGTAGACTACGCTCTCGCTGCTTAATAGCCCAAGGCTATTGGCTTTATCCACGTGAACAACAGTAGCGTGGACGAGTGCCCCTCGGGGAGGCCCGTCATCCTCCTTCCCGGCCCAGGGGTGTCGCCCTGGAAGACTGGCCTGCGCGGTGGTCCGGAACGCAGGTAAGAAACAGGACCTAAGTCCTTGCTGGGGTGCCCTTCCCCAGGCAGGGATCGAAAACCAATGAAGCGGCTAAGCATGTAGAAAGCCCATTGCCCGGTCGTTTGGACGGCGGTTCGATCCCGCCCGGCTCCACATGGCTTCCTTCCCGCGCTGGTCTTGGCGTTCGTCCAAGCCAAGCGCGGGCGGGAGCTCAGCCTCCCCGTGTTCATCCGTTCTGTTCTCCCTGATGCGGGCACGTCACCGGTGCCGCGGCCAGGTCCGTGCCGGGGACCGGGCTGATGGTCCTGGGCTTCCGGGGGCACCCCCCAACGCGCGGAGCCGCCCCGTCATGGAGCGGCTCCGTTCGCATGTGCACAGGTTCGGGGTGGCTTACTTGCCGTCCTTCACCTCCTCGAAATCCACATCGGTCACCTCGGTATCGGCCGCCGTGTTGCCCTGGGGGCCACCATTGGCCTGACCCTGCTGGGCGGCGTTGTACATCTCCTGGCTGGCGGCCTGGAACACGTTCACCCGTGAGCTTCTCGCAGGCATCCACGTCCTGCGCTTTGTGGGCGTCCTTCAGGCGGGTGAGGGCATCCTCGATGGGCTGCTTCTTGTCCGCCGGGATCTTGTCGCCGTATTCGCTCAGGCTCTTCTCGGTCTGGAAGATGAGGCTGTCCGCTGCATTGAGCTTGTCCACGCGCTCACGGGCGGCCTTGTCGGCATCGGCATTGGCTTCCGCCTCCTTCTTCATCTTCTCGATGTCGTCCTTGCTGAGGCCGCTGCTGGCCTCGATGCGGATGCTCTGTTCCT
>CAZLGY010000159.1:0-4703 GCA_964559165.1 uncultured Chryseobacterium sp. | reverse complement strand
TGGGACGCGGACGTGGTGGAGACGCGCGTGCTCGCTGCCGCCGTGGGGGAGCATGTGGTGGTGGCGCGCCGCTCGGCCAACGGCGACTGGGCCGTGGGGGCGATCACGAACGAGCAGCCCTTCGTTATTGACCTCCCGCTGGACTTCCTGGACCCCGCCGCGGCCTGGCAGGAGGACCGCATCACCGACGCGCCGGACGCGCACTGGGAGACGGCGCCGGAGCGGTACGTGCACACCACGGAGCGGTATGCCGTGGGTGCGCTGCCGCGCACGCTGCGGATGGAGCTGGCGCCGGGGGGCGGGGCGTTCGTGGTGTGGAGGAGCGGGCGGTGAGGACCAACAGTAGCATTCGAGGCCAACCTGCGGCGTGATCCGGTGCTACGCATTTCATCGAGGAGACCAACTTAGCCGACGCATTCACTCCCCCCCCGCCACCCGCGCTGCAAGCACCGCAGCCGCCGTGGTGATGGGCGTAAAGAGGAGCGTTTCGCAATGGTCATGTGCTGCGAGGTTGCCTGCTGTATTGAGGATGAACAGCCCGCACATGACCCACAGACCCCATTTTCCAAGCGCCGGCAGCGAGCGCCCGATACGGCCCATGCGCACGAGCACCAGCAGACCGAAAAGCACCAGCACAACGATGCTCACCAGCGCTCCCATGGTGCGTTCCTCTTGGCTCTGCAACCGCCCGCCCCAAACCATTTCCGCAGGGATGATACCGGCGACTGCGGTGAGCTGAAAGATGATCGCGGCGGTGAATAGTGCGAGCAGCGTGACGGCGGCGGTACGGAAGGGGATGCGGCGAAGCATGCGGCAAAGGTTACGTACTTTGCTGGGCGGGAAGCTCGATCCCATGCGCCCCGCATGCGTTCAGGATCGAAGCCCAGCGGTCATGCGGATACCCCTCCTACTCCCTGCCCTTGCGGGCGCCATGACGCTCAACGCGCAATCGTTCCCATTCCCGGTCAGCGACGCCATCTGGGTGCAACACTTCGAGACCATGGTCTCACCACTACCGTTGCCGGTCTTCGCCTGGCTGAGTTCGGCCAATTTCCAGGTGGACGGCAGTGACACACTGATCGCTGGAACCAACTACACGCAACTTCAGCAAGTGGGTGCCGGATACGTGGGCGGGTTGCGCGAAGCTGCGGGGGCGGTGTACTTCCACCCGGCCGATTCCACGCAGGAATATCTGCTATACGACTTCGGCGCCGCCGTGGGCGATACGCTGTACGGCATCTATGTGAACGAGGAACTTGCCATGGACGGCTCATCAGGCTGGCTGGGTGCGAGGCTCCTCGATGTGAAAGTAGTGTCATCCAGCATGGAACTCGCCCATGGTGGACGTATCCGAGTACAAGTGCAGGCGATCGACCCGCTGATCGGCATGGATTCCGAGTGGATCGAAGGCATGGGATGCATCCACGGTCTCTTCACCTTCAACCCGCTGAACGTGTCCAATTATTGGTTCGGCCTGGACTGCTTCAGTCACAACGACACCACCTACTGGAACGGCTGGTACGCGGAGAACCCGGGGATATGTGCGCCACAGTTCATGAGCGTGAGGGAGCAGGGACCGACCGTAGTACGGGCCTATCCTAACCCCACTACCGGGGTCGTAAGGCTGGAAGGCATGGACAGCGACCTCCTGCTGCGCGATGGGCTGGGGCGCAGTGTGCAGATCCCCATGACACTGGCGGGCTACGTGGCGATGGACCTTCATCTCGGCACGCTGCCTCCGGGTATGTACATGGCACTGGACGGACAGGGCCGCACAGTGCGCTTGAGCAAAGAGTGAAGGCCGCCATTGCGTGTTCGATCCCAGCTGGACATCCTGCCTACCCATGCGGACCATCGCCTCCTTCCTGCTGCTGTACACCGGCCTCTCACATGCGCAGGAACCCGTCTTCGTGCACCACACACCACGCACTCAGAACCTCTTCCCGGAAGAGGCCGACCCCGCCTACGTGCTGTTCACCGATGCACCCGTGCATGCTGAACCCGCGATGGACGCCCCCGTGGTGTTGAAGGCGGCCGCCGGTGAACGGGTGGAGGTGCTGGAAGCCACCGAGGACACCCTGGTCCTGAACGGTGTGATGAGCCCTTGGTACCGCGTGGGACTGCGCGGAACGGAAGGCTGGATCGGGGGCGGCAGCCTGGCACAGCGCACCTTCGGCAGCCAGGGCGACCCCGCAGTGAAGTTCCTTGCGGGCATCGATCATGTGATCCCTTCGGACACGGGGCGTTACGACTTCAGTTATCGCCTCGTGGCGGTGAAGGACGGCCGCGAGCTGGACCGCATCGTGGTGCGCAGCTTCGCATGGGACTTCGAGGAGGTGCGCAACAACGGGAACTGCGGCTTGCGCAACGTGGATGATGTGATCACGCTTTCCGTGCCCTGTGTGGGCGGCTGTGGCTGCACCACAGGCGAGGTGGTGGTGTTCTGGAGCAGTGGCCGCTTCCACCACGTGGCGGATCTGATGGGAACGCCCGATGGGGAGTTCAGCGAGAACGTGGTGTTCGTCTACCCGGCGGACATGGAGGGTGAGGCGAACTCCATCATCCGTGCCACCAGCACCTACGAAGAACCGGAGGCCGAGGAAGAAGTACCAGCCCGATCCCTCACCCGGATCCTCCGCAGGGAATACCTGCGCTGGGATGGAAAGGCCCTGGTGCCAAGCGGCCGCGCGATGGAAGAGCGGCGGTACAGCATGGAGCTGGACCGTCAGTGAATCCGCTCAACGCTGGAGCCCTTCGCAATAGGCGCGCTGCTCCTCCACGAAGCCCGGGCAGTCCGCAGCGCCCAGGTACCTCAGGTCCTCCCGGTCCTTGCGCACATGTGGCCGCCATCCAGGCAGCCGGATGACAGCGGGTATCCCCTCTTGCACGCTATAGCAGCGATCATGCACCGCGCCGTTCATCTCGAACCGCAGGCCGAGGCGCGAGTGGCCCGGCCAGATGTCGAGCTTGCCGATGCACTTGTCCAACGCGGCATCCAACACGCCGGGCTGACTGCGCAGGAAGGGCACGAGCGTATCGAAGGTGGCATCATGATCGGTATAGGTACCGCTGGAGGTTGTGACCGGATGGACCTTGCGGTGGTGGTACAGTTCACGCTTCATCCACCGATCGAGGACGCGTTCGTTGCCCGATGCCAGCGCACATTGGAAGCGCTGCACATCCTGCGCGTGTGCCGTCAGTGGCACGAACAACAGACCGATGAGGAGTACCCTCATGGCTCAGTTCGCGCCAACTCAACGCGGCCTTCAACCACACTGATCACTTCCAATTTCTCCGGTCGTGGTTGAGGGCGCTTAGGATCCTTGGGGGGCTTCGGAGGCTTTCCCTTCGTTCCCAAGGTATAGCTGCGATCGATCGGACCGTTGGTCGACTGGAAGGAGATGATGAGGACGGCGCTGCCCCAGCGCGTATAGCCACTGGTCACCATCCGTACACCGCGCTGCTGGCGCAAAGCTTCGGCCATGGCTCCTAAGCGGTAGTTCCAAATTGGTGAAGGGGGCATGCTTCGATGCTCTTCCACCGGATCGCCGTTGTCGAACACCAGCTTGCGCACATGTTCGTCCATGGCTTTCAGGTCCGCACGTTCAATAGCCAAAGCGAACGCTACCGGATCGCGCACCGGTTCGGCAAGGGCCAACTCGACCCTGACATCCGACTGCGCCAAAACCTGGAACGTTGCCGTGATGGAACACGTCAGGAAAAGGACAAGGGGTATTCTCATGGTTCAGTTCGTTCGTGCACAGTGAAGTAAAGGTCGTTGTCCAGCAGGAAGTCGATGTCCCGAAAGTGCTCGCCCTGCGCGGGGACCTGTCTCAGGATGTAACGCCCCTGGGTGTCAGGTCGGAGGTAAAGCACGGCGTGGTGATACCAGCTTTCGGTGTAGATGCCGGTATCGGTCCGCACGGCGAAGGTCAGTTCGCACACCACATAGCTTTCGTTGTCCAGATACGGATCGCCGAACGACGCCACGTGCGGTTGTCCGCTGTTGGTCCACACGAACTCGAAGCGCAGGCTGTCCCCGCGCTCCGGGTTGATGGGGCTGATGCTTACGTGGTCGCTGAACAGGTCGCCGATGACCGTATCCCGCGGCACCGCCGTGTCGATCACCAGCGCACCCTCCTTCCACCGGTAATGGCTCGGCTTCCAGTCGAATGCGCCGAGGTCGATGCGCTCGGCGTATGGCGCTCGGATGACCATCGTGGAATACACCTGGAACGTGGATGCCATGTTGATCAGGTGAATGTCCACCCAACGACCATGCTTGTTTCGCATCACCTCACATATGATCTCACCCTCGAATCTTCCGGTCACCTTATCGACCATGAGCTGGGGTCTGGTGGAAACCACACCGGCTCGACGAGGCTCCGTGTGGGCAACCACCATGGACGTGTAGTAGCCTTTGATCTCCCAGCTCTGGATGTTGGCGATGGTGCCGGTGACATGGACCGTGCGAACAGCCGCTGACGCAACCGTGGCGAACAAGAACAGGAACAAGCCGAGAAGGAGGTGCATGGTCTGTTGTACACGCAAGGTCCGTCGAAGTTCGAACGAAATGACCATACAGGTGTACAGCACTGTAATGAGGCTCATGCTACTCTTATCCGTGCTGCTCCCCACCTTGCTCCATGCCCAGCACTGTGCGTTCGACTTCTATTCCATCATCGTGGTGCGACCGCATGCCC
>CAZLGY010000158.1:3520-4724 GCA_964559165.1 uncultured Chryseobacterium sp. | reverse complement strand
GTGTCGTCACTCGGTTGGTGGCGCCGTCTTGCGACGGACGCGCTCGTGATGCTGGGGCAAATATAGGATGGCGAACTTCGGACCACCAAACCGGTGATGCATTTTCCCGCCGGGAGCTTATCCGATGCCGTACACGTTGTATGTGATCGAGCTGGATGCGGAGGTGCGCATGCTCAAGCGGTTCATGGCGAAGAACCCGGACGCCAGACCGGACAAGCCTGCCGTATATGTGGGCATGACAGGGCGCACGGCTGAGCAGCGCTTCGAACAGCACGAGAGCGGGTACAAGGCCAACCGCTACGCGAAGAAGTATGGCATCCGGCTGCGCAAACGGTTATATGCGAACTACCAGGGGATCAACACCCACGCTGAAGCCGAACTGGCGGAACAACGGCTGGTGGATCGCCTGCGCAAGCGCGGTTATGCGGTATGGGGGGGCAACGATCTGGACGACGAAAGGAAGGCGGAACTGAAGAAGAAGGTGGTGCGGGGTTGAGGCCCTCAGCCACCCCCCCTCGCGATGCACTGTGCAGGGCGCCTTCGCGGCTTTCAGGCACACACCTGTACGCATTGGATCATACCCGGTGAGCGAGATCGTGTGGGTGGCTTCGAGGCCCTCAGCCCCCCCTCGCGATGCGATCTGCAGGGCGCCTTCGCGGCTTTCAGGCACGCACCTATGCGCATTGGGTCATACCCGGTGGCTGATGTTGTGTGGGGTGGCTTCGAGGCCCTCAGCCACCCCCCTCGCGATACACTGTGCAGGGCGCCTTCGCGGCTTTCAGGCACACACCTGTACGCATTGGATCATGCCCGGTGGCTGAGATCGTGCGGAATTCCGTTGGATGAAGTACACGCTGGGACCCGGTGGCTGAGCTACTCGCTGGGACCCGGTGGCTGAGGTACTCGCTGGGACACGGTGGCTGAGGTACTCGAAGCCACCGTTACTTCTTATCACGATACGCGATGGCCAGCGCAGGCAACATACCCGGGGTACCGTTGATCAGGGCTTGTTTCTTCTTGCGGCCCCAGCCCTGTACCTGCTTCTCGCGGCGAAAGGCTTGTTGCACCCTCGGATACCATTCGTAATAGACCAATTCCACCGGGCCATACGTGCGGGTGTGGTTCGCTCCTTCTCCCCGCTGATGCTGGGCCACACGCAGTTCAAGGTGTCTCGTACTGCCAACATAGTATGACGCGTTGGAAC
>CAZLGY010000158.1:0-3510 GCA_964559165.1 uncultured Chryseobacterium sp. | reverse complement strand
CCGTTGGAACATAACAGGATGTACATGAAGCCGTGCATAGGTTTGAAGATAGATCGGTCCGGTTGGTTTCGATCTCCCGGTCACCCAGGACCTGCCTGGAACCCGACCGGATCGGGTGCCCTGTTGAGCGCGACCGAAGCGTGCTCTCCCACGGTGGCTGAGGTGCTCGAAGCCACCGCTCCCAACAGCCCCCCCACACCGATCATGGTCCATCTGCCCTCCAAACCGTAGGTTGGCGCCCATGACCAGGACCGGACCCTCACTCCAACTGCTGGCCGCTGCGCTGGCACTGGCGTCACTGCTGCACTCCTGTTCCGCCCTCGAGCAGGGCCTCACGCACGGCCTGGCGGACGGATACTACCGAAGCCGCACGAACGGAGGGGCCGCACAACTGACCTATCTCGATGTGGAGGACGATAGCCTCACCGCCTATGCGGTGGTGCGCGCAAACGGCGTCCGCCGCATCGACACCAGCGCGTTCACCGTGCACCGGCGCGCGCCGCGGCAGGGGTCCTGTGGCACCCTCACCCTCGTGGAACACGGCTTGGACATCGACCTGATGTATGTGCTGCTGAAGTACCGGCCGGCCACCGCGGGCATTCCACCCCAGCTCAACACCGACCCCAACGGTGCCCTGTACGTGGGCTACCGGACGGACCATTACACAATGGCCTGCCGGGTGGATGCCTTGGGACGGCGGCAGCGCGTGGTGCGGGAACGAAGCATCGATGTGGGCGGCTTCATCGGCATCGGTGCCACCGCGATGAACAGTACGGTCACGCGCGCTCCGATCGAGCTGGAGTACACCGGCATGGTGCTCACCGGCGGCGTGGGTGTCTTTACCAGCATCGGGCAGCTGGGGTTCGGCATCACTGGTGGAGTGGACCACCTGTTGGATGAGAACGGTTCACGCTGGGTCTACCAGGATGCTCCGTGGCTGGGACTGTCCATCGGCGTGAACCTGAATTGAGGTATACCCGTAGCCCGTAGGAAATGACGCGAGGATCCGGACGAGGATCCGCAGCGGCATTAATTCCCCGGAGGGCGGAGAACGAAAACGCCCCTCCACCTTCACAGGGTGTACCCGTAGCCCGTAGGAAATGACGCGAGGATCCGGACGAGGATCCGCAGCGGCATTAATTCCCCGGAGGGCGGAGAACGAAAACGCCCCTCGACAAGTCGAGGGGCGTTCCGTTCGTAGCCCGTAGGGAAAAAAGATAATTATTATCGGCTCGTATCTTATCATGGCCTAACTGTATCATATACAGGGGCTTTAGGAACTCATTCATCTTGTCTAACATTCGGGTACATTCGAGGATATTCGGCCTTAAAACGTAAAAGTGTCCACAACTTTGGACACCTCCATTTCGGTCGATTACCTTCGCCGGGCAGGTTCGATTCCCGCCGTTCTACCCCCTCCGCAGACCGTGGACACTTTCTGTGGACACTTTTATAAAAGCCTCATGACCATGCCATTACAACGACCTCAGCGGCATCCGACGGCCTCGAACAGCAAAAAGCCGCATTCCTAGCTCAGCAGGAAACCAGCACCCTCCCACACCCCCCTCTCAACACCCTGTTTTCAGGAGTGATTCCAAAACAGCCACTTCAGTAATAACCGGAACGTCATGGCCAAAGTCAATCTATACCTGTACGAACCGAGAAAGGATGTCTCACGCATCTACCTCTACATACATTGGAACGACAAGCGCATAAAGATGCCGACCGGCTTGCGTATCGAGCCAAAGCATTGGTCTTCCAATGGCCAATGCGTGCGTCGAAGTCTTATCGAATCACCCGAATTAAACGAGCAACTTGAATCCATAAAGGCAAAAGCGCTCTCTTCATATCGTCAGTTCGTCCATAATAACCACCGGGAACCCTCCATCGATGAGCTCCGTCTCGTCCTGCAACGCAACGCCGAAAGCGCCTGTGAGGACGACGGTACAGCCACCAACGGACCAACCTTTTTCGGCTTCATCGAGCAGTTCATCCAGCAGGCTCACAGCCGCGTCAACCCCGATACCGGTCTCAAACTCGCCGAAACCACCATCAAGAAGTACGTCTCCACATTCAACCACCTCAAGGCCTTCGAGCAGTTCCGCAAGAAGCCCGTCAATTTCCTCGACATCGACCTGGACTTCTACGACAGCTTCAACTCCTTCCTCACCAACCACCAGCAGCTTGCCCTCAACAGCATCGGCAAGTACATCCAGACCGTCAAGACCTTCCTGCGTTCCGCAGAGGAAGACGGCATCACCGTCAACACCGCCTACCGCAGCCGCAAGTTCAAGACGCCATCAGAGCTCACCGACAAGATCTACCTCACCGAGTCGGAGCTCCACGAGATCTTCGCCCTCGACCTGTCCAAGAAACCAGGCCTCGAGCGTGTCCGTGACCTCTTCATCATCGGCGCATGGACCGGCCTGCGCTTCGGGGACTTCACCAGCATCCGACCTGAGCAGATCACCGGCGACCGCATCCGCATCCGCACAGCAAAGACCGGCAGACCCGTCGTGATACCCCTGCATGCCTGCGTCCGTGCCATCCTCACCAAGTACGAGAACAAGCTGCCCAGCGCCATCTCCAACCAGAAGATGAACGCCTCCCTGCGGCAAATAACCGCCATGGTGCCATCTCTCGAAGAGAACTTCAGCGTCTCCAGCACCGTGGGCGGCATGCGCCGCTATGTCACAAGAGCCAAGGCCGCACTGGTCACCACGCACACCGCACGACGATCTTTCGCCACCAACATGTACCTGCGCGGTGTGCCCGCACGGACCATCATGACCATCACCGGACATACCACCGAGCAGGCCTTCAGGCTCTACATCCGCCTGAACGCCGACGAACATGCCGATATCCTTCAGAGCTTCATGGAGCGAACAGAACCACTCGCCGTGGTCGCCTGACCCATGCAGCCCATGAACGACCAGCACACCATCTCGGAGATCACAAGGCTCCAGCATTTCCTGTTCGACATCTGGGACTGGGAGCAGCTGCATGCCATCGGTCATGACCTGCTCATCGCCCACATCGTGCGCGAACCCGGTGATACCGATCTGCTCGACCACAGCCGCGAAGCCGACGCCCGGCTCACCGAGCACCTATCACTCCGCTACGCGCAAGCCACCGCCGAGATAGACCGTACCCTCGCTGCACTCCCCGCATCCGACCTGCTCGAAGCCATGCTCGAACAGCTCCACGGGCAGCTCGTGCGCCTCTCCAACATCGAAGTGTCCTACCGCGAATGGTACGATCGCCATTCCCATCCCGATACCAGCAGCTTCGAGCGCACCGTGAACGGGGTGGAGCTCACCGAGCACCAGGTCCTCGAGGCCGAACGCCGACACCATGCCCGCCAGCGCGAAGCATGGCGCTGCGTGGCCGATGACCTTGCCTTCTACCTCAACAAGCTCGCCGCCAAACTGGAGCGCATACGCTCGGCGTCAACGTCCCGCTCCACAACGCAACAACCACGCATCACGTGGACGGCGACCACCGCCGCCT
>CAZLGY010000157.1:0-4796 GCA_964559165.1 uncultured Chryseobacterium sp. | reverse complement strand
CCATGGACGACAGCAACGCCTCCGGCATCCCCGCCGCCGTCAGCGTGGCGGCGGAATACATGCCACGCGACCACCCCGACGCCGCCGTGATGTTCGCACCGACGACCATGCCGCCACTGGCGGGCGTGAACGTGCCGCCAACGTGGATGGTGCCATCGCTCTGGATCTGGGCGAAGTCACGCACCCGGCGCAGCAGGGCGTTGGCGATGCGGGGGGTGCCGCGGCTGCGGCGGGCGACCTCATCGGCCGCCTCGTCGATGATGGGCACGTGGAGCAGGCCGGCGCTGCGCTTGATGATGCCCTTGAGGGTGTCGCTGTCGTAGTAGTCCAGCCGGCTGTTGATGCCGAAGCGGGCACGCAGGGGCGCGGTGAGCAGGCCGCTGCGCGTGGTGGCGCCCACCAGGGTGAAGGGGTTCAGCGCGATCTGCACGGTGCGCGCGTTGGGGCCGGCATCGATCACCAGGTCGATGCGGTAGTCCTCCATGGCGCTGTAGAGGTACTCCTCGATCACCGGGGTCAGGCGGTGGATCTCGTCGATGAAGAGGATGTCGTGCGGCTCCAGGTTGGTGAGCAGGCCGGCGAGGTCGGCGGGCTTGTCCAGCACGGGACCGCTGGTGATGCGGATGCCCACGCCCATCTCGGCGGCGATGATGTTGGCCAGGGTGGTCTTGCCCAGGCCGGGCGGGCCATGGAGCAGGACGTGGTCCAGGGCCTCGCCGCGCTGCTTGGCGGCCTGCACGAACACCTTCAGGTTGTCGGTGACGGCCTTCTGTCCCGCGAACTCGCCGCACTGGCGCGGACGCAGCACCTGCTCCATCTCCTTGTCGGAGGCGGAGCGCTGTTCCTTGCGGGGGTCGAAACCTTCGGCCATGGGGTGATCCAAAGGTAACGTGCGCACGGTGTCCGGTTCAGTGGTGGCCGCATGCGTCAACAGCACTGTCGCCCTTGGAAAGGATCAGCGTGAGAAATTGTGTGACGCTGAGCCTGTCGAAGCATGCCATGCTGAGCCTGTCGAAGCATCAATCGCGGAGGCAGCGCACGGAACGACCATCCCTCTTGTCGATGTTCATCCGGACGAGTTCTGCACCGTTACTGTACAAGTAGCGGAACCAAGCGCCCTGCGTGCCAGCCTCCGAGGCACTCCACCAGGTCCCGCTTCCAGTTCCAACGCCACCGTACCAGCCGCCATCGAGAGAGCCGCGATTGCCGCCCGGAAGGCCCGAGAAACCGCTCTCGTTAGTGGCGCCCACATTGGGGTCTGCCCAATACTCCGTACCCGTACTTTTCATCTTTCCGCCGGCTGTTGCGCTTTGATTTCCGTAGGCACTGGGATCATAGGCGGCATCCAGATAGCCGACCAAGGTGTTCCACTCCGCATCGGTCGGCACATGCCAGCCCGTGGGGCACACGTTGCGCGGGTCAGCCACCGCATACCAGTTGTACAGCTTGCCGAAAGGGTTCTCGTAGCTGCTGTTATTGAAGCCGTGCGCCCACGCCGCGGTGGTCAGTAAACCCCATTCGAAATCGTCCGTCACGTTCGGGATGGGATCACCATTGGCAAAGGTGGTCGTCCGCAGGTTCTCTGCCATCCACTCCTGCCCATTGCCCAGGACCACAGAGGGGTAGCTGTAGCCATCGAAGGTGACACCGGCACCGGGGTTGCTTTCGATGCTACCGCCCCCACCGGCCGTCGTGAACTGCACTTCGTTACCATACGACGTGCCAGCGCTGTTGATGGCGTAGGCACGCACATAATAGGTGGCGCCGGCCACCAGCCCGCTGAGGTTGCTGGTGTAGCCACCCACCCCACTGCCATCGTTGGTGGTGCTGTTCGCCGTAGTGGGATTGGGGCTGGTGCTCCAACACACCCCTCTCGCGGTGATGACCGAGCCTCCATCGCTGGTGATGCTGCCGCCAGTACTGGCCGAGGTGGCCGTGATGTTGCCGACGGGCAGGGTGGTGAGCGCTGCTGGCCCGCCAGTTATCATGACATCGTCGATCCTGAAGTTGGTCGTTTGTCCGGTCGGTCCACTGCCTGTATAACGGAACCCGATCACGAAGGAGCCGCTGTAGCCTGGCGGAAGAAGAGCAGAGAGGTCCACAACGCCCGAGTTGACCCATACCTGATCCGCAGTTGACGGTGTCGCATAATCGCAGGGTATGTTCACCCAATTGGCCGTGGTGAGGTTATCGATGTTGTAATTGGTGCTGATGAACACCGCAAAGGGATCATGACCTGATACCCCGAAAGCACGCTGGCTCCGGAAGGAGAGCGTCATCCCTGGAACGTGGCTCACGGGTGGGCCGATGAGCCACGTGATATCGCTCGGAGACGCAGATTGGAAGGCCGTGGCCTGTGCACAGAGATCGCCGGTTGCGTTATTACCTCGCCAGCGGCGCGTACCTGCCTCGGTGGCATTGATCCAACAGGCCAGGTTGCTAATATCAACATTCGCTAATGTGGTCGCAAAGTCCTCAACCACGCTGCTGGTGGGAATGCAATAAGGCAGCGTGTTGAACTGCACCTGGTTGCCGTAGGCCGTACCCTGTGCATTGGTGGCATAGGCCCGTGCATAGTACGAGGTACTTGGAAGCAGCCCGCTCAACTGCGCCTCATAGCCACCCAGCCCGGCCCCTGCCGACACCGAGGGACCGCTCAAGGTGGGCAGCGGGTTGGTGCCGTAGCAGATGCCGCGTGCCGTGACCGCCGCGCCGCCATCATCGCTCACCGTGCCTGCCACCACAGCCGTGGTGCCGCCCACCGCCGTGGCGGGCAGGGTGGCCACCTGAGCGGTGCCCGGTGCGCCCCCCGTGCTGTAGGTGATGCTGTCGATCTGCGCTACTGCCAGGCTCAGCACGCTGCCACCGGCCTGGTGGATGCGCATCAGCGGCGGCGGCGTCACCGTGTAGGTCACGCTGTCGATGCTGGTCAGGGCGATCTGCAGGATGGAGCCGTTGGTCTGGTAGATGTTCATGCTGCCCTGCGCGTGGCCGAGCACCACGGCGAACACCAGCAGTACCGAGGCGAGGATGCGCTTCATGGTCTGTTGCATCACGGGATCAACGTTGAACGATCACTTGCTTGGTGGCCGAGCGCGGGCCTTGCACCACGCGGCACAGGTAGTTGCCCGATGCCACCGGCTGGCCCTTCGCATCGTGGCCATCCCAGCGCAGGCGTTGCGAACCCGATGGCAGCTTGCCGCGGTGTACCACGCGCACCAACGCACCCCGCAGGTCCAGCACCTCCACGCTCACCTCTCCATCCCCATGCACCTCGAAGCCGATGGTGACCTCCACGCTCGTAGGATTGGGGAAAAGCTCCAGCGGCGTGAGCGCCGTAGTGGCCTCCTGCACACCGGTCGCCGATGCGTTGAACTGGTAGTTCGCCAGGCTGCTCATGCTCCAGCTGTACGAGGTGCCATCCCACAGGAACACACGCATGTTGCTGCCCTCGAAGTCAGTGCTGCGCACGTCCGTGATGGGGTAGCTCACCGTGCTGCCATCGGTGAAATTGAAGAAGACGTTCTGCGCGGACAGGGCGGCGGGGAGCAGTGTGAGCGAGAGGAGGTGGCTATAACGCATGGTCCATTGGAGTTCGGACATACAACGATGAACCGAGGTATGCCCGAGATGGTAGAGCAAAATTACCGTCCCTCTGAAAATGTTCAAGTCCGGGCTCTGATCGCCAACGATACTTGGCACAACGAGAGCGCCAAGTCTATAGCGTTCAGCCCCCACCCCGCAGGTCGCGCACGATCTCGCCCAGGAAGACGCGCACGCCGAGGGTGTACACGGGGGCCGTGATGCGCTCATCGAGGCTGGAACGTGTATTGAAGGCGATGCGGAAGCCCCACCCCGCCGCAAGGCCCACCTGCCGCACCGGCCGGTACTGCACGGTCATGGCGGGCTCGTAGAGGATGATGCCGCTCTGGTCCAGCACGCGCCGGCGTCCGCTGGCATCGTGGTAGTTGAGGCTTCCACGCCCGATGCCGATCTGCACCGGGATGCGCACCTCCCAGGGGCCGCGCTGGTGGAACGCATAGTCCACGTAGAGGTTGGCGTAGCCCAGCCGCAGCCATGTGGGACGCAGGCCCAGTTCGGGCACCACACGCTCCTGCTCCACTTCGCTGAAAAGGAAGCTGTAGCCGATGCCGTATTGGAAGCGCCGTGCATGTTCCAGGCCCAACTTGCCGCCCCACATGCTCACGCGGCTGTTGCTCACGAAGGAGCCGCGCATGTCCAGGCGTGCCACCACCCGCGGCTCCTCCCGCAGAAAGAGGCGGATGCTGTCCAGCAACTGTGCGCGCAAGGGGATGCCGGAGAGGAGCAGGAACAGGCAGAACAGGGGGCGCATGAACGACGAATGTCCGCACCAAAGGTGCGGACATTCGCCAAGGTCACCGCGGTTACCGATCAATGCTCCTCCTCGTCGTGCTCCAACGGGGTGATCTGGCTCACCCAATCCTCGGGCTTGCCGGGCTTGCTGTAATCATACGGCCAGCGGTGCACCACGGGCAGCGGTCCGGGCCAGTTGCCGTGGATGTGCTCCACCGGGGTGGTCCACTCCAGCGTATTGCTCTTCCATGGGTTCTGCACCGCCTTGGGTCCGCGCTTGATGCTGTAGAAGAAGTTGTAGGTGAAGATGAGCTGGGCCAGGGCGCCGATGATGGCGAACACCGTGATGAGCACATTGAGGTCCATCACCCCATCGAACATCGTGAACTCCGTATAGCTGTAGTAGCGGCGCGGTGCACCGGCAAGGCCCACGAAGTGCATGGGGAAGAACACGCCGAAGG
>CAZLGY010000156.1:4270-4844 GCA_964559165.1 uncultured Chryseobacterium sp. | reverse complement strand
CGCCCACGGCGCTTCCAAGACCCTGGTTGAGGCTGATCTTCACCAGGCGGGGAACCTGCATGGGGCTCTTGTAACCGAACTCCTTCTGGAGGGACGGCACCACCTCGTTGTTGTATTTGGCGCGAAGCCTTGGTACGTAGCTCATTACTTGGCAGCCTTTTTCTTGGTCTTCACAACACGCTCCAGACGGCCATCCTTGCCGGCCACGCGGCCCACGCGACCCGGCACGCCGGTCTTCGCATCGATCAACATCAGGTTGCTGATGTGGATGGGGCCCTCCTTGTCCACGATGCCACCCTGCGGGTTGGCGGTGGTGGGCTTGCTGTGCTTCTTGTTCATGTTGAGGCCCTCCACGAAGGCGACCATGCGGCTGCGGTCCACCTCCAGTACACGGCCCTGCTTGGTGCGGTCCTCACCGGCGAGCACCTTCACCATGTCGCCTTTCTTGATGTGCGTCTTCTTCATCGTCGTCCGCATTAGAGCACCTCGGGTGCCAGGGAGATGATCTTCATGAATTTCTTCTCGCGCAGCTCCTTCGCCACCGGGCCGAAGATGCGGGTACCCTTCATCTCGC
>CAZLGY010000156.1:2644-4260 GCA_964559165.1 uncultured Chryseobacterium sp. | reverse complement strand
CGTTATCGTCGAAGCGGATGTAGCTGCCGTCCTTGCGACGCACCTCCTTCTTCGTGCGCACCACCACGGCCTTGTGTACGGTGCCCTTCTTGGCGCTGCCGTTGGGCATCGCATCCTTCACGCTCACCACGATCGTGTCACCGATGCGTGCATAGCGGCGGGCGGTGCCTCCCAGCACCCGGATGCAAAGCACCTCCTTGGCGCCGCTGTTGTCGGCCACGTTGAGCCGGGATTCCTGTTGGATCATCGCAGTGTCTGTTCTTTACTTGGCACGTTCCACGATCTCCACCACCCGCCAGCGCTTCTGCTTGCTCAGCGGACGGGTCTCCATGATGCGCACGGTATCGCCGATGTGGGCTTCCTCCTTCTCGTCGTGCGCCATGAACTTGCTGGACATCTTCACGAACTTCCCGTACTTCGGGTGCATCACGCGGCGCTCCACCAGGACCACCACGCTCTTGTTCATCTTGTCGCTGGTCACCACACCCACTCGCTCTTTGCGCAGGTTGCGTTCCACCGGGGTCGCGTTCGTGCTCATTTGCTGTTCGTATTGGTGAGCTCGCGCTTGCGGAGCTCGGTCAGGATGCGGGCCACCTCCTTGCGCTTCACCCGCAGTTGGATCGGACTTTCAACAGGGCTCACCGTGTGGTTGAAGCGCAGTTTGGTCAGTGCGGAGCGCTCCTCCTGCAGCTTGTCCTGCAGCTCGGGCACCGTCAGGTCCTTCAGTTCGGTTCCTTTCTTTTTCATGGCTCCCTCTTATTGGCCGTCGTAATCCTCACGGGTCACGAACTTCGTCTTGATGGGCAGCTTCTGGGCCGCCAGGCGCAGGGCCTCCTTCGCGGTTGCGGTGGGCACGCCGTCCACCTCGAAGATGATGCGGCCTGCATGGCACACGGCCACCCAGTGGTCCAGTGAACCCTTGCCCTTACCCATGCGCACCTCGGCAGGCTTGCTGGTCACGGGCTTGTCCGGGAACACCTTGATCCACACCTGACCTTCACGCTTCATGAAGCGGGTGAGGGCGATACGGGCCGCTTCGATCTGGCGGCCGGTGAGCCATACGCTGTCCATCGCCTTCAGGCCGAAGGAACCCAACGATACTCGATGTCCGCGCTGGGCCACGCCTTTCATGCGGCCCTTGTGCATATTGCGGCGCTTGCTACGCTTCGGTTGCAACATGGCTCTTAGTTGTTACTGCGGTTACCACCACGACCACCACCGCGGCGATCGCCTCCAGGACCACGACGGTCACCTCCTCCTCCAGGGCCGCGACGGTCGTTGCCACGACGCTCCGGACGATCGCCCATCGGACGGCCACCCGGGCCACCAGCGGTCTTCAGCTGGCCTTGGTTGGGGCTCAGGTCCTTCTTGCCGTAAACCTCACCGCGCATGATCCAGCACTTGATGCCGATGCGTCCCATCTTGGTGTGCGCCTCGGTGATGGCGAAGTCGATGTCCGCGCGCAGGGTGTGCAGGGGCACGCGGCCCTCGCGGTAGCTTTCGGTACGGGCGATCTCTGCGCCGTTCACGCGGCCGCTCACGGTGAGCTTGATGCCCTCGGCGCCCATGCGCATGCTGCTGGCCACGGCCATCTTCATGGCGCGGCGGAAACTGAT
>CAZLGY010000156.1:0-2634 GCA_964559165.1 uncultured Chryseobacterium sp. | reverse complement strand
CCCTCCAACTGGCGTGCGATGCTGTCGGCCACCAGGCGGGCATCGAGTTCGGGACGCTTGATCTCGAAGATGTTGATCTGGACGTCCTTGCCGGTGAGCTTCTTGAGCTCTTCACGTAGCTTGTCCACCTCAGCACCGCCTTTGCCGATGATGACGCCGGGGCGGGCGGTGTTGATGGTCACGGTCACCAGCTTCAGGGTGCGCTCGATGATGATCCGGCTCACGCTCGCCTTCTTCAGGCGGGCCATGAGGTACGCGCGGATCTGCTCATCCTCCACCAGTTTGTCGGTGTAGTTCTTGCCGCCGTACCAGTTGCTGTCCCAACCCTTGACGAAGCCAAGGCGGTAGCCGATCGGGTGTACTTTCTGTCCCATGGGGGTCTGTCTCTTGGCTCTTAGTTGGCGGAATCGACGATGAGGCTCACGTGGTTGCTGCGCTTGCGCATCCGATAGGCGCGGCCCTGGGGAGCGGGAAGCATGCGCTTCAAGCTGCGTCCCTCGTTCACCTGCACGCTCTTCACCACCAGGTCCGCCTCATCGGCCTTGCGGCCTTCGTTCTTGGCTTCCCAGTTGGCCACGGCGCTCATCAGCAGCTTCTCCAGGTCGCGGCTGCTGTGGCGGGTGCTGAAGCGCAGGATGCCCAGCGCCTTCTCCACCTTCTCTCCACGGATCAGATCGGCCACCTGGCGCATACGGCGCGGGGAGGTGGGCACATTGTGCAGCTTGGCGATGGCCACGGTCTTCATGGCCTCCTTGCGCGCATCGGCTGCTAATTTCTTACGCTGTCCCATGGTCGTACTTAGTTCTTCTTGTTACCGGAGTGGCCGCGGTAGGTGCGCGTGGGGGCGAATTCGCCCAGCTTGTGCCCCACCATGTTCTCGGTCACATACACGGGAATGAACTTGTTGCCGTTGTGCACGGCGATGGTCAGGCCCACGAAGTCGGGGCTGATGGTGCTTGCACGCGACCAGGTCTTGATCACGCTCTTCTTGCCCGAGGTCTGCGCCTCACCCACCCGCTTGGCGAGTTTGTAGTGGATGAACGGCGGCTTCTTGAGTGAACGGCTCATGTGCTATGCGGGGATCAGGCGCCCTTCTTGGCGTTGATGCGTTCGATGATGAACTTGTTGGACCGGTTCTTCGGTGCGCGGGTCTTCTTGCCCTTGGCAAGCAGGCCCTTGCGGCTGCGCGGGTGACCACCGCTGGCGCGACCTTCACCACCACCCATCGGGTGATCGACCGGGTTCATGGCCACACCACGGTTGCGTGGGCGACGGCCCTGCCAGCGGCTGCGGCCGGCCTGGGCGCTCTTCTGCAGCCTGTGTTCGGCGTTGCCCACCGTGCCCACCGTGGCGAGGCAGGTCACCAGGATCATGCGCACCTCGCCGCTCGGCATCTTCACCGTGGCGTAGCGGCCCTCGCGGGCGCTGAGCTGGGCGAAGGTCCCTGCACTGCGGGCGATGCTGCCGCCCTGGCCGGGTTGCAGTTCGATGTTGTGGATGATCGTACCCACGGGGATCTCGCTCAAGGGAAGCGTATTGCCCACCTCGGGAGCCACACCGCTGCGGCCGCTGAGGAGGGTCTGGCCCACCTGGAGCCCGTTGGGGGCCAGGATGTAGCGCTTCTCACCGTCGGCGTAATACAGCAGGGCGATGCGCGCGCTGCGGTTCGGATCGTACTCGATGGTCTTCACCACCGCAGGGATGCCGAACTTGTCACGCTTGGTGTCAATGACACGGTAACGCTGCTTGTGACCACCGCCGATGTAGCGCATGGTCATCTTGCCCTGGTTGTTACGACCACCGCTCTTGGTGGTACCGCTCGTCAGGGACTTCAGCGGCTGGTTGGTCGACACCCCGTCGAAGTCGGTGATCACCCGGTGACGGGTGCCCGGGGTGACGGGATTGAGTTTGCGGATGCCCATGGCTTAGATGCTGCTGTAGAGGTCGATCACTTCACCGCTCTTCACCGTCACGATGGCCTTCTTGAAGCTCGGGGTGCGTCCCTTCAGGATGTTGGTCTTGGTGTAACGCGTGCGGTTCTTGCCGCGGCAGATCATGGTACGCACGCCGGTGACGGTGACGCTGTACTCCTTTTCCACCGCCTGCTTGATCTGCACCTTGTTGCTCGTCTTGGCGACAACGAAGCCGTACCGGCCTTCCTTCTCGCCCTGGGCCGTCATCTTCTCAGTGATGATCGGACGGATGATGATCTGGCTCATGGCTTACTTGCTCAGGGTGTTCTCCAGGGCGGGGATCGCGTCCTTCACGATCAGCACGCCATGGGCGTTCATGATATCGTAGGTGCTCACTTCGCTGGCCACCACCACCCGCGCACAGCGGATGTTGCGGACGCTCAGCAGCACATTGTCATCCTTGCTCGGCACCACCACCAGGCTGCGGCGGCTGCCCAGTTCAAAGGCGCTCAGCATGGCAGCGAAATCCCTGGTACGGGGGGCCTTCATGCTCACCTCGTCCAGCACCTTCACTGCACCGTCCTTCACCTTGTAGGTGATGACCGCAGAGGTGGTCTCGGACCCGTCGTGGGTGAAGACGATCTTGCCGCCGACAATGGTGGCGCTGCCGTTGGTGACGCTGACGATGCTGTCGAGGCTGACTGTCTGGCCCATATCCGCG
>CAZLGY010000155.1:0-4870 GCA_964559165.1 uncultured Chryseobacterium sp. | reverse complement strand
TCCAACACCTTGACCACTTGGAACTTGAGACTTGTATCTTGGGTCTTGAACCGCTGGTGCCCGGAATAGGCGTGAAGTTACCGGAGGCACGCTTACTGACCAGTCCCGGCTGAGGCTCAAGCCATTTCACATCCATCATGCTACATCCCCTTGGGCCGCACTGTGCGGTTCAATCCATCCGGAATACGCCCCCGCTGCCACGGATATCCTGTTGGATGCTGGCCGGCGTACCCCGATAATACACGTCACCCCGGCTCAACACCTGCACGGCCAGCTGGTCCTCCGCCCAGCAACGGATATCAGCCACACCACTGTTGTTCACGTTCACCACAGCGGTGCGCAGCGCGGATGCATCGATGGCCCCCAATACGCCGCTGTACAGGTCGGCCACCGCGCTGCAACGGCCCCGCAGAATGGCATCGCCCACGCCACTGTGCAATGCACAGCTCAGGTATTGAACGTCCAAGCACAACGATACCGTACCCTCCCCACCCCATTGCTCCACCGCGAACCGCTCACCGCGGATGGTGTCCGTGGCATTGACCGCACCGCTCCCCCGCAGCACAAGCCGCTCCACCGAACGGATGGGCACGAACAGGGTGATCCGCGGACGGTAGCTCCGCACCCAGTTGCAGCGGTTGTCGTTCCGCACGGTAAGCGCACCATCCACCACTACGGTCTCCACCTGCGGCAATAGCGAGCGCCCGGCTTCCACGATCACCGTTCCATCGTACCGGTCCTCTAGCACCACGTCGATCCGATCCGCCACATCCACAGCATGAAAGGGGGCCATGGCGCGTTCCTCACGCCGCAAGGGTCCGGTGCTCGTGAGGCAGTCGTCCATCTGCTCGCGCGCACACCCGCTCAGCAGCAGGCACAGGGGGATGAGCCACTTCAGTTCCATCGGTAACCCACGCCGAACTCCCAATGGTCCGCCACTGCGGAATGGCTCTTCAATGACATGTTCCAAAGCAGGTGGCGGCCACTGCCTATGCGCACACCGATCCGCTGGTACAAGGCTTGCCGGTCCGGTGCCGGAGTATGGACATAGCCGCCCAGCTGCACGAAGAGCTCACCGCGCCCGAAGAACAGCGTATACCCACCATGCAGGCCGAGCTGCGTAAGCGATGCACGCCCCCGACCGGCAAGTTCGGGATGCATCACCGCCAGTGTGCCCTTATTGAAAATATCCGCACCAGCGGAGAAACCGGAACGCGGCGACACCTTCCACTGGCGAAGGCCTTGGAGCACGTAGACACTGCGCTGTCCGCTGTAAGGAGCATCGGCCTCATTGACACCCACCGCTGCTAGTATCCGCCATTCACCCTGTTCATCCGTGGTATCGGGCGGCGTTCGCAGAACGGGCTGGGGGACCTCGCTGCCCAGCCTGCACCCAACCCCGAACGAGGTGCTCACATAGTTCAGGCCCAGGTTGGGCAACCGGTAGGCGCCGTTGCTCCAATGGTCCAACCCCAGCCCCAGGCTCAGCGTCCACCTACCCTGTGTGCGTCGGTACTCGGCCATCACCTGGATGGCGGTGTTCACGCGCGAACCGATGGCGATCTGCTTGCCGTTGTCGATGCGGTCAAAGGGACGTGTGACGAGGCCGATGCCCCAACCGGCGCGCAATCCGAAGCTGGCATCGGGTCTACGGACCAGGGGCAGGTGCAGATAGGGAAGCACCCGCATGGCACTGCCGATGCGCGATGGCGAACCAAGGTCCGTATACAGGATGGCGAAACCGTGCACAGGGAGCAGGTAACTGTGATGCCATGCCCGCTCACCGTTCACAGCGCGTTCCGCATACAACTCCCACGCCGCACTATGGCGCTCCACAAGGATCCAACTGCTGGAGCGATGCCCCCACAGAAACCCATAGTGTCCACGCATCCCCAGGCTCACCGGTGTTCCTCCTGCGCAAAGGGCCGGATGCGCATATGCCAGATGCGCGAGGAAGGCGATCAGTGCGGATGGACCACTGCGCAGGGCCATCAGCTCACCACTGGAATATCCTTGCCAGCATAGCGCCTGGCGCCGAACTGGCGCATGTACAGGTCGAAGACCACCCCATCAGCCAGTCCCACCTTGGGCACGAACACCTCCTCCACGCCCGCCATGTCCATCACCTGCAGGAAGATGTCAGCCGCAGGGATGATCACATCGGCGCGATCGGGACGCAGCCGGAGCAGTTTCACCCGGTCCTCTAAGCTGTGCGACGCGATACGGTCCCGCTGGCGCTGGATGTCGACGCGGGTGAGCGGCTCCCCGAACACGTTGCCGTTCTCCTTGAAGATGCGGTTGATGTTCCCCCCGGTACCGATGGCCAGCAGCTGACCATGGCGTTCCCGCAGCTCCTCCAGGAAGCTGCGCATATCCTCCCATACCCCCGGATCCACCTTACCCTTGAGGCTGCGTACGGTGCCCACCTTGAAACTCGCTGATTTCACCCTGCGCCCCTGTTCCAGCCATGTAAGCTCCGTACTACCGCCTCCAACATCGATGTAGAGATAGCTGCGGTCCTTCAACAGGTCCTGCGTCCAGAAGGTGTTCACGATCAGGTCGGCCTCGGTGCGCCCACCGATCACCTCGATGTGTACACCGCTCTCCATCTCCACCCGCGTGCGCACATCCTCGCTGTTGGTGGCTTCACGCATCGCACTGGTGGCACAGCAACGCAGGTGTGTCACCCCGTACACCTCAGCCAGCAGGCGGAACGACTTCAGGCTCTTGATGAGGTTATCGCGCTTGCTGTTGCTGATGGCGCCGACATCGAACACATCCTCCCCCAGGCGGATGGGCACCCTCACCAGGGTCTGCTTCTTCACCACCGGATGGTCGGCACGTTCGATGACCTCGCCAATGAGCAGGCGCACGGCGTTGGAGCCGATGTCGATGGCGGCATATGTGAGGTCGCGCACGATGGCACGAAGGTAATGCTGCCGAATGCGTAGCTTCACGCACCGGACAACCTGCGGAAGGTCAGGACGTCATGACCATGCACGTGTTGCTGCCGGTGATCCTGCTGCGTGCGCCGGATGCTCATGGAAATACGTTACGCGCTTCTTCTTCTTTCCACCGCCTCTGTCCTGAACAGCCATGCGATCCAGGTGGAGGTCCAGGTCTTCCACCACTCCTACTGCGGGCGGGAGTCGGGGTATGCGATGGCGCATGTGAACGGGGGCGTACCGCCGTACACCTACGAGTGGAGCGGCGGCATCTCCTTCGACTTCACATGCGCAGGGCTCCTCCCCGGCACGTACTACCTCTATGTCACCGATGCGCTGATGGACCAGGCCAGCACCAGCTTCACCATCGACCTGTTGCCGGGCTACGGCTACGTAGGCCAGTTCAACGGCATGGTGCGCTGCGCGGGCGATCCGGCCATCGTGGCCACCTTCCCGGTGGAGCCCGTTCACGATCCCACCGGGATGGCCGGACCGCCCCCCTTCAACTTCACCAGCGCGGAGGTGGCGATCACGGGCCAGCTCCAGACCAATGAATGCCAGTCCCTTGGGGCGACGTTCTACGAGACCCTCCGGTTCGACGGGGCCGCGCCAGGGACCTACACGGTGAGCTTCAGCGATGGCAATGCCTGCGCGGGTACCATCGACGTGGTGGTCCCCCCCGCGCTCACTGACCTTCCGGAGGTGCAAGCGGTGAGCGTGATCCCGAGCTGTGCATCGCCTGGGACCGGTACCATCACCTTCTCCTTTGAAGGGCTCACGCAGTACGAATACAGGGTGCTGCTGAAGCCCGATGGGGTGGCGGACGACTGCGCGCCGCTGGTAGGCACGCAGTGGATCGGCCCCAACACACCCAGTGGCACGCGCACGTTCTCGGGTGTCCTGCCGGGTGACTATTGGCTCGTCACCAGCACTGATGCCGACCGCTGGTTCTCGGGAACGCCATGGTCCGATGCGGCCTGCAAGGACTCCACGCTGGTCACCGTGCCTTCATTGGGCAGTGATTGCGGTGTGCTCAGCGGCCGGGTGTACATCGACGACGATGCCGATTGCGTACGTGACGGAACGGAGAACAGCGTGCCTTCGACCATCGTGGAGATCACGCCAGGCCCTTATTACGTGACCACCAGCAGCACGGGGCAGTACAGCATCGGCCTCAATTACGGCCTCTATACCATCACCGGGCAGAACCCCGTTTTCGACCAGAGCTGCGGGGCCACGGCGACCCTCGCCAGCGCCAGCCAGACGGTGAACGTGGGTTGCGCGGGCGGCGAGCCCTTGGATGTGCAGCTGTCCATGGCGAACGGCCCTGCCCGCCCAGGATTCCAACTGCACTACGCCATCGATCTGGACAACCTCACGCCCGCCTCCACCGGAGCGGTGACGCTCACCGTTACCCTGGACCCTGTGCTGGGCTTCGTTTCCGCCAACCCGGCGCCCGCCACCGTGGCCGGCAATGTCGTCACCTGGAACCTGAGCATGACGCAGGTGTTCCAGCATGTGGATGTTTCCGTGCACACCCAGGTACCGCCGGACGTGGGCCTGATCGGCACCACCTTCACCACCACCGCGCTGGTGACCACCGCCAACACCGATGGGAACCTGTCCAACAACAGCGCCACCTCCAACCAGCTCGTCACCGGCAGCTACGACCCCAACGACAAGCGGGCCTTCACCAGTACGGGGGGCACCAGCGCGTGGACGATCAACGAGGATGAGTGGATCGACTACGTCATCCGGTTCCAGAACACGGGCACGGACACAGCCTTCAACGTGTTGATCACGGACACGCTGCCGGCGACCCTCGACCCGGCCACCATCACCTGGGGAGCGGGTTCGCATGCGCATTCCAGGGCGCTCGTCGGGCAGGGTGTGCTCACGTTCATCTTCCCGAACATCCTGCTGCC
>CAZLGY010000154.1:0-4916 GCA_964559165.1 uncultured Chryseobacterium sp. | reverse complement strand
TCAGGCCGCTGCTCTGCGGGGTCTCGCCTTGGCCGAACTTCCGCCAGGCCACCATGCTCTTGCAGATGTGGATGCCGCGGTCGTTGATCACCTGGGCCTTGATCACCTCCTGCCCGGCGGCCTGCAGGATGCGGCTGACGCTGCAGCCCAGGAAGATGTTGCGCAGGTGCCCCAGGTGCAGCGGCTTGTTGGTGTTGGGGCTGGCATACTCCACCATGACCTTCTTCCCCGTGGTGGCGAAGCGGAGTATGTCGCCGTCACATGCCTCGCGGAGGAAGCCCTGCCAGTAGGCATCGCCGATCACGATGTTGAGGAAGCCCTTCACCACATTGAAGCGCTCCACCGCAGACACATGGACCACCAGGTGCTCGCCCATGGCCTGGGCCGTCTGCTCGGGTCCCTTGCCGCTGAACTTCAGGAAGGGGAACACATTGATCGTGACATCGCCCTCGAACTCAGGTCGCGTCTGCTGGATACCGAAGGCCGTGGCATCGAGGTCGTGGCCGAAAAGGTCCTTGAAGGCGCTTTGCAGCGCAGGAACGAGCTGGGAGCGGAGTCTGTCCTGGAACATGGCTTGGGAATGCAAAGGAACGCGGTTGATGGTTGACGGCCGAACCAACAACAGAGAACTCCCCCCTATACCCCACGGAGGAAATTCTCCGCCAGCATGCACCGCACACTACCCCCACCCACCACCTCGATGGTGGGAACGGCCACGGGCACCAGCTCCGCATAGCGCTCCAGAGCGCGCCGCTGAGCGCCATGGAGCGCTGCATAGGCGGTTGCCGAAAGAAATATGCATGGACCATCAGTGCCTTGCAGTTCCAGTGCGTTGCCGACGAACCGATGCATCTGTTCCAACGTGAAGGGCACAAGCCTGCGCCCACCAGCTTCCAAGGCGGCTTGCAGAGCGTGTTGTTCCAAGGGATCGGCCACCGCTTCAAGACAGGCGAGGGCCCATTGATCCCCCAACGACATCACCACGTTGGTATGGTAGACGGGTGCGCTGGAAGGCATTCCATCCATGGTGGCCACGAAAGGGATCGGGCGGTATCCGAACGCATCGCACCAGGATCGCAGGGCGGCCGGTCCTGTACGCGGGGATAGGCAGGCGAAAGCCACCCGCCCCCGGCGATCCAGCACCAGGCTTCCGGTACCTTCGAGGATGCCCAGTCCCTGCTCCCAACCGCTGAAGTCCTTCACATCCCCCACCCTGAAACCATCCGCCTCGAGATGTTCACGGAGCCGTGGATCCCGTTCGCGGCGCCGGCTGGGCGTTAACATGGGATACACCACCAACGTGCCATCGGCATGCGTGCTGAACCAATTATTGGGGAACACGCCATTGGGCGCCGCACGGTCCACCGGGTCGAGCACGGTGGTTCGGACACCGCGATGGTTCAATGCAGCAAGCAGCGCATCGAATTCGCCGGATACGCGCTCCAGCAGGTCTTGCTGCTCCAGCCGCTGCTGGAAGGCGTTCGTGCCGGCCGTGTCACGATCGTAACCGAAACCTGTGGGGCGGATCAGGATGACGGCGGAGGCTGCGGGCATGGGCGTCTGCGAGGAAGGCGAACCAACCACAGGCGGTTCACCGTGCCCGGAGGATGGGGAACAGGGGCTCCAATACACCGAGCACGGCTTCGGCCATGGCATTGTTGGTATCCAGCGCGGGGTTGATCTCCACAACATCGAGTGTGGCGGTCTTGGGTTCACGGCAGAACCCGCTCAGCAATGTGCTGGCCTCCGCCAGTGAAAGTCCGTTCGGCACCGGTGTGCCTGTGCCGATCGATATGGATGGATCGAGGCTGTCCACATCGAAGCTGATATGCAGTTTCTCACATGCACTGAGGTGTGCGAGGGTTTCCCGCACGACAGCCTCCGCACCGCGTGCCCTTACCTCATCCACGGTGACGACCTTGATGCCGTACTCAGCGATGATGGCCTGTTCCTCCGGTTCATAGTCACGCAGGGCGATGAAGACCAGGTCACTGGGCATCAGTTTGGGGCTGCTAACGCCGATCTTTCGCAGCCGGTCCCACGTGTCCATCGTGTATACCTGGGGACGGTTCCTGCCCTTCTTCTCGATCTGCATCAACAGCGCAAGGGGCATGCCGTGCACATTACCGCTGGGAGTGGTCCAAGGCGTGTGGAGGTCGGCATGGGCGTCGATCCACACCACCCCGAGACGCTGATCGGGGAAAGCCATCTTGGTACCAGAGACCGAACCGATCGAGATCGAATGATCTCCTCCGACAACAACCGGGAAAATACTGTTCCTTAAGTACTTATAAACCTCGTAAGCCAGGTCGCTCTCAAAGCGGATCAACCCATCGATGTGGTGTGCGTTGGGCGACTTGTCATCCTCATAGAGCACATCGTTCTCATCACGCAGGATGCTCTCTTCTGCGTGCCCGAACAACTCGCTGCCCAACTTCCATGCAGCCACACGAAGCGCTGCCATGCCCATGCTCGCCCCCCGTTTGCCTGCACCGATCTCCGATGCCGCCTCGATCAGTCGTAGTTCCATGTTCGTCAGACGCTCTTCGCCTGCGAAGGTAGCAAGCCCGCCTGCCCAGCACACGGTCACAGGTGCGTCCAGCCATTCTGCAACCCTGCGCTGCAGCCCTGCGTAGGAAGGCTGCCGAAGATGGCAGCGCATCCGATGTTCAGAAGCCACACAGCACTTTTCCTCCTTATGACCGGGTGCCTTGGGAGTTGCAATTCCACCTTGCTGGACCGTGGTGTCAGGGAAGGCGTCATCGAATATGAACTTAGTTTCCCGGACCAGGATCCGGACGGCCTGATGGCGGGCATGTTACCGGAACGCAGTACGCTTTCCTTCCGGAAGCACCAGCAATCCGCTGAGTTGAGCGCTGGCATGGGCATCTTCCGGACCACGATGGTCATCGACAACAGCGCGGAGTCACTGGACTATCACATGAGCTTGATGAGCAAGAAACTTGTGGCACATCTCGCTCCTTCCGACCTTGAGCTGTTCAATCCCTCCAAGCAACAACCGACCATCCTCTACACGAGCGAACTGGATACCATTGCAGGCTATCCGTGCCGGAAGGCTGTGGCCGTATTTGACGCGATGGACCGTGCCGAATGCGAGATCTGGTACACCGATCGCATACACATGGCGAACCCCAACTGGTTCGGCCCGTTCGCCGAGATACCCGGTGTCCTGCTGCGTTACGATGTGATCCAATACGGCCTGCGTATGCGCCTGAACGCCATCGCTGTAACCCCCGCGGAAGTGGATGGGACCAAATTCAGCCGAAAGCCTGATTTCCAAGAGGTTTCTGCAGAAGTGCTGTACCACGAACTGGCAGAGATCCTGGAGACGTTCACGATGTAAGGGACGGGCGTTGTCCCTGGTCAGCGGCCGCACCGGACAGGTGCGGCCGTTTTTTTTTGCGATGCCCCCCAGCGAACGGACCAGTGTTGATAATAGCGGGTGTGAACGCGTTGCCACCGCTTGGCACCCCGGTACTTTTGATGGACCTGCACTGATCGAACCGCACCGTGGCCAGAACGAACCGCATCCGGGAGAACGAACCCGAGGACAAGCCCATCCCGAAGCGAAATGGACGCACCACGGGCTCCCACACGGAAGCAGGTCGATGGAGCCGCTTCAAGGCCTTGCTGGCGGATGATCGCACGCACAAGGTGGCTGGCCTGTTCCTTGTGCTGTTCGCCTTTTACCTGACCATCGCTTTCATCAGCTTCCTGTTCACCTGGCGGGTGGACCAGGACCTCGCTGGACGACCATGGGGTGCCATCTTCGACACCAGCATTAGGGCCGAGAATTGGTTGGGCAAGTTCGGAGCCCTTGTGAGCCATCGATGTATCCACACCTGGTTCGGATTGGCTGCCTTTGCGATGCCGATGTGGAGTTTCCTCGCAGGCATCAGGCTGCTTCTGGGCACATGGCTGGTACCCGTCGGGCGAACGCTCGGCTGGACCGCCATGACGATGGTGTGGTTGCCGGCGCTCCTGGGATTCTTCTTCCGTGGTGAATACATGTTCCTCGGCGGCGGCGTGGGATTCTCCATGACCAGGCAGCTGACCACCCTGCTCGGCAACTTCGGGGCCGGAGCGCTCATCGTATTCAGTGCCGCTGCATTCGCCGTGTACACGTTCGACCTGGGCTTCGGCTGGCTGGGTGAACTATTGGAACGGCTGAAGGAACGCGTCAACCGCGCCGACGCAACTGTAGACCCGGTATCCCCCCCAGCCCCACAGACCGTAAGTGGGGTGCGGATGAAGGGGACCACATCGGCAGCGCCCAGCGCTACCAACAACGACGCGGATGATGGAGCTGAACCGTCCGACGGACCGGATACAGATGATGAGCTCCTCGATGGCTATGTGGATCCCGGAACCCAGGAGGAGGAGGAGGAGGAGGAGGGGATCGCAATGCCTCCAGCCGTGGAGGATGAGCCATCCCCCTTCGAAGTGGTGCGTCCCGCAATGTCGCCGGTGCAGGAACTGGCCGGGGACCTGAACGGCATGGACGTGTTGGTGGCACAAGCTGAGCAGGTGCTCACCAGTGACGAGATCGAGGGCAAGTTGCAGGAGTTCGGTGAGTATGACCCCAAACTGGACCTGAGCAGTTACGAGCCCCCCCCCCTCGACCTCTTGGGAGAGGTCACCGTAACGAAGGAAGAACTGGAGGCGAACAAGAACCGCATCGTCGAGACGCTAAGCCACTACAACATCGGCATCGACAAGATCAAGGCCACCATCGGTCCCACGGTCACACTGTACGAGATCATCCCGCAGGCGGGGGTGCGCATCAGCAAGATCAAGAACCTGGAGGACGATATCGCGCTGAGCCTGGCCGCGCTCGGCATCCGGATCATCGCACCCATCCCCGGTAAGGGCACGATCGGCATCGAAGTTCCCAA
>CAZLGY010000153.1:0-5122 GCA_964559165.1 uncultured Chryseobacterium sp. | reverse complement strand
TCTGCGGGATCTTCTCGGCGGCGTTGGGCCCCGTGGCGAAGCGGAAGCCGTCGCGGCCGATGACCGTTCCGCTGTGGATGATGCAGTTGGCGTACATACCGTTTTAGGAGTTTAGTGTTAAGTTGGGGAAGACGGTGGTGTTGTCACCGATCGTCACGTTGTCGCCGATGTAGGCGTGGGGGTATATCTTCACGTTGTTGCCCAGCTTCGCATTCGCGCCGATGTAGGCCAGTGCACCGATGTAGCAGTTGTCGCCATGGGTGGCGCCGGGCTCGATCACCGCTTGTGGAGCGATGCCCTTCTTGTCCAGCTTGATGGTGTTGTACATCGCCAGCACCTTCGCGAAGGCCGCCTGTGCATCGGGCACGCGTACCAGGGTGGCCTTCACCGGAGCGTTCAGCTCGAAGGCCTGCCCGATGATCACGACGCTGGCGGTGGTGCCATATACATACTGCGTGTAGGCCGGGTTGGCGAGGAAGGACAGGGACCCTTCGCCACCTTCCTCGATCTTCGAGAGCCTGCTGACGGTGGCGTTGGGGTCACCTTCCACGGTGCCTTGAAGAAGCTGAGCGATCTGTGCGGCGGTGAATTGCATGGGTGAGGATGTCTGGTACCAAGGTAGAAGGGAAGGCATTCGCTTCCCTCCTGCCGGGAGGCGCGATGAACGCTACCGGGATGCTTCGGAGGCGTTGATCCGGTCGAGGATGGCGGCCTTCATGGCCTCCACCTCGGAGCGCAGGAAGCCATGTACCGATATCATGCCCTCTCCGGTCGTCTGTATATGGATCGTGGAATAACCCACCACCGGGCAGCTGATGTTGACCGACGCGATGCGGGAATAGGGGATGGTGGTCTCCTTCCCGCTGAACAGCGCCGGCTGGCGCAAGGTGACACCCTGCCCACCCACCATCAGTTGCGAAGGGAAAATGCGGTTGCCCGCCGTGAGGCGCGATGCGATGTAGCGTTCCATGCTCCAAGGATACGCAAACGCCCTGTTCGCGCGCAGGGGAAGTGCCTGCGAGGGTCCGGTTCCGCCGTTTGGCTACATTAGGCGCAACAAGACGAACGCATGCTCGGCATCTTCCGTTATTGGGCCTGCACCGCACTATTGGTGTCCCTGGCCGCACAGGGCCAGAACCTGGTGGTGAACCCCAGTTTCGAGGACCTCGTTTCCTGCCCGCTCGGGCCCAGCGAGCTTGACAAGGCGGCACCATGGCGCGACCCGTTCCAGAACCTGGTGGGAGACACCTGCTCCACCTCCGATGTCTACAATGCCTGCAGCCCGTTCGGTGCGCTGGGTGTGGGGGTTCCCAACAATATCCTCGGCGTCCAGGATGCACGGACCGGCGACGGTTATGCAGGGATCATCGTGTATGAGGGCTTCGTGCTGCTGGGCTGTGAACCCTTCTTCGGAAGCGGATGGAGGGAGTATGTCCATGGTACGCTCAGCCAGCCGATGGTGGCTGGCCAGACCTACTGCGTGGAGTTCCATGCAAGTCTCGCCGACAATGTGAAATTCTCCTCCCCGGATATCGGGGTGCACTTCTCCAACACCCCGCTCAGTGTCAGCTGCGCCACCATCGGCGGTTCATCGGCGCTGCCGGTGACACCCCAGCTGCAATACACCGGACCGGAGGTCACCGATACCGAAGGGTGGCAGCGCCTGCAATGGAACTACACGGCCACCGGTGGCGAGCGGTACATCACCATCGGCAACTTCAATGACGATGGGGCCACCACCTACAACTGTGCCAACGAGGCAGCCTTCAATCCCTACGCATACTACTTCATCGATGATGTGAGCGTGGTGCCCGAGCCCTGCTGCAACGCCGAGTTCGCGCAAGTGCCACCGCTGTGCACCACCGATGCTCCCGTGTTGCTGCTTCCCTTTACGCCGGGGGGCACATGGACAGGTCCCGGCATCAGTTCCCCCAACGCGGCATCGTTCGATCCCTCCCTTGCGGGCCCCGGCCTGCACACCGTGGTGCACACCCTCGCCTGCGGTAGCGACAGCCTCGTCATCGCCGTGAGCAATTGTGCACCGTTGGCGGTGTGCATCGCGGACAACGGGAACTGGAGCGTGAACAATGGCCTTGCGCCCTACACCTGGCAGCAACAGACCACCAGCCAGGATTGCAGTTCCTGCCTGTTCGGGTGCATCATTCCGCCGGGCTGTGCGGTGGACGTGACCACGTGGACCACCTTCGCCACGGGCGCCACCATCGCCCCGCCCACCACCTTCCCGGTGCGCGTTGTGGACGCCGCTGGCAACACGCTGGAGCTGGCTTCAGCCGCCGGCCTTGCGCCCTGCTTCACCTGCCCCACCATCGGCGTCACGCTGGTCCAACGCACCGATGTCGCCTGCCATGGGGACGCCACGGGCAGCGCCACCGTTTCTGCAAGCGGCGGTGCCGCACCCTATTCCTTCATATGGAACCCCGGCAACCTGCAAGGAGCGCAGCAGTCAGCGCTGGCCGCCGGAACATATGCGGTCACCGCCACCGATGCAGATGGGTGTACAGGTGGACTGCAGGTCACGATCGGGCAACCGGCCGTGCCGCTTTCAGCCACCATCACCGCCACCACACCCACCACGTGCGGCGGTGCGGACGGTACAGCGACCGTCCAGGTCACGGGCGGCACTCCCCCCTACGCCCTGCAATGGTCACCCGGTGGCGGTACGGGCAACACAGCAAGCGGACTTGCGGAAGGGCCGTTCGTCGTATCCGTCACCGATGCCAACGGATGCATCACGCAGGCCACTGCCACGGTCGTGCCGCTGCCCACACAAGCCACCCTTTCGGGTCCCGCATCGCTGTGCACCGGTGATGCGATCACACTCCTTGCGGGTGGGGGCGGCACCTACCTGTGGAACACGGGCGAGACCACTCCTGCGATCACCGTTACGAGCGGGGGAACCTACAGCGTGGTGGTCACCGGCTGCGGATCGGACCAGGCCTCCATCAGCGTGGGCGAGACCACGGTGGTGGCTGCGGTCGGTGGCGCACCCGTGGTGGGCGATGCACCCCTGGAAGTCGTCTTCACCAATGCCTCCATTCCTCCGGGGGCCTTGTTCCAGTGGGACCTTGGCGATGGCACCGCGTACTCCGGCACCTCCACCAGCCACACCTACAACCTGCCAGGGATCTACACTGTTGTGATGACCGCCACGGAGAATGGTTGCAGTGATAGCGACACGCTCCTGGTGGTCGTGAACAGCCCCGTTGTGATCAGCGATATCGTGGTGCCCAACGTGTTCAGCCCCAATGGGGACGGACAGAACGATACGTGGGGCGCGCAGGGGGAGGGGCTGGTGAGGCTGTCCGCGCAGGTGTTCAACCGTTGGGGCCAGCAGGTGGCAGAACTGCGTTCGCCCGACCAGGTATGGGATGGTCGCTCGCCCAGCGACGAACCATCTCCGGATGGCACCTACTACTATGTCCTGGAGGCCGTGGGGGTGGATGGTCGCAGCTACCGGTTCACCGGGGCCCTCACCCTGCTGCGGTAGCCCCCCTGCGATACGCGGCTGCGGTATGCCGCGCGTTCCGGGGTTCATGGGACAAGGCCCTTCGGCCGCAACCTATGCCGCCAGGATGAAGTCAACCCCCTCTGCCAAGCTGCGCGAGGTCAGGAATGCGGCGATGCGTTCACCCGTACCCCGCTGGCTGATGAAGCTCACCACGAAAGCCTTGCCAGCAGGGGGTATGTGATCATGTGGGATGAAGGCATATCCGGGGACCTCACGCGGCCTCACATCGGTGAAGGCACCAACAACGATGCCTTCCGCCTCCAGCATGGCGACCCTGTTGCGGCAAAGCGCGCTGGTACCGGCGATGATCACCGGTCGGCCGTTCAGCGTGCGTTTCATCCATCGCGCCAGCCACTTCGCCTTGGTGGTGAAGAAGGCATCGACACTGTAGTTGGGATGCGTGCGGCTTAGACGTCCGGCGTGGTCGTTCCAGGTAAGCAACTTCCCGGGCAGTTTCGCGAAGCGCACACCGGCATCCATCCAGCGCAGCCATAATTCGTGATCCTCCGGAAGTGGACCGGTATCGTAGCCGCCATGCTGCTCCACCAGCTCGCGGCGGAATAGCACCGTCGGATGTGCGAGCGGCACGTCCACGAAGCGCTTCACGTAGTGCTCATGCGGCGACAGGATGGCGTTCTGCCAGTCCACGAAGGCTTGCATGCCGCGGCTCTCTTGCATGGTGCTGGCGAAGGCCGTGCGCGTGCCCAGCACACCGATCTCCGGATGCGCATCGAGGTAGGCCACTTGTTGCGCCAGGCGATCCGGGTGGCTGATGTCGTCGGCATCCATACGGGCGATGTAGCGGCCTTTAGCCTGTGCGAGACCGGTGTTGAGCGCATGCGCGATGCCGATGCGGGGCTCGTGCAGCACCTTGATGCGCGGATCGCGATCGGCCCACCGCTGTGCGATGACGGGGCTTTCGTCCGAACTGGCGTTGTCGATCAGCAGCAGCTCGCGGTCGGTGAAGGTTTGTTGGTCGATGCTGGAGATCGCTGCATGAAGAACCGCGTCGGCATTGTGAAAAGGCAACAGGACGGAAACGCGCGGCATGGTGCGGTCAGTTCGCTTCAGCCAAGGCCTTCAACACCACTTCCGCCTTCTTCGCGCCCACCTCTGCCACCACATCCTCGGGCATGGCTTCGCGGATGCCTTTTATGCTGCCGAAGCGTTTGAGGAGTTTCTGCGCCGTACCGGGACCGATGCCCGGGATCTCCTCCAGGCCGGTTCGGATGATGCGCTTGCTGCGCTTGCCACGGTGGTGCGTGATGCCGAAGCGGTGTGCCTCGTTGCGCATGTGCTGGATCACCTTCAGCGAGGTGCTGCGCTTGTCGATGTGCAGCGGGTAGGGATCGCCGGGGAAGTAGATCTCCTCCAGCTTCTTGGCGATGCCGATGATGGCGATCTTGCCACGCAGTCCCAGCCGTTCCAACGCGTTCAATGCCGCGCCCAGCTGGCCCTTGCCACCGTCGATGACGATGAGCTGCGGCAGCGGCTCGCCCTCGGTGACGAGCCGGCTGTAGCGGCGCTCCACCGCCTCTTCCATGCTGGCGAAGTCGTCCGGTCCCTCCACGGTGCGGATGTTGAAGTGGCGGT
>CAZLGY010000152.1:0-5143 GCA_964559165.1 uncultured Chryseobacterium sp. | reverse complement strand
CTGTTGCCGGGGTTGAAGGTCTCCACCTTGGCCAGGACGGTGCAGGGCAGGTCCTTCACGATGCGGTTGAGCCTCACCATGGGCGTGTGGCCGATGGTGCTGAGGATGTTCGGGTGGATCTTCATGGAAGGCAAAGGTATCCGTGGAGGAGTGCGCATGATCGCCGCCCGTCGCTACGCGAACCGGATGGCTTTCGCCGGCGCTATGCGCGTGACGAGCATGCTGGGCAGCACCAGTGCGGCCACACACACGATCAGGGTGCCCAGGTTCAGCAGCATCAAGGGCCACCATTGAAGGTCTATGGCCACCACATCCACGTAGTAGGTCTCGACGGGCAGCTTCACCAATTGGAAGTGGCGCTGCATCCAGGCCAGGGTGATGCCGAGCACGTCGCCCAGCGCGATGCCCACCCCCAGGATGTATGCCGCATCGATCAGGAAGATCCGGCGGATGGCCCCGTTGCTTGCTCCCAGCGCCTTGAGCACGCCGATCATGCGGGTGCGTTCCAGGATGATGATCAACAGGGCGGAGGTCATGTTGATGATGGCCACGACGATCATCAGCAGGAGGATCACCACCACGTTCTTGTCCAGCAGTTCCAGCCAGGCGAAGATCTCCGGGTATCGATCGCGAACGGTCACGGTCTGCAGGTCCATCGGCAGGTGATCGCGGTAGATGATGTCGTCCACGCGCAACAGGTCGTCGAAGTCATCGAGGATCACCTCGAAGCCGCCGCAGTAGTGGGTGTGGCTGCCGCCGCTGCCGCCGCGTTCCAGATCATAGCTGGTGAAGGTGGGATAACCGGTTCCCCAGGAGTCGGTGACAACATCAAGGTCGTGTGGCTTCACGCGGACCCAAGCGGTGTCCGGGATGGTCCCCCCCCCATCATGCACCACCAACGTGATGCGGTCGACCAGGTGGCCGGCGTGTGCCGGGTCGATGAGGTGTGGACCCTTGCCCTGGAGCGCGATCCCTGGCCATTCGTAACGGTAGGTGCGGTCCCCTCCGAACGCAAGGCCCTCGGCGCGGATGTAGCGTGCCCGGCCGATCAGCGTGTCGCTGATGAGCAGCTCCGCCTTCAAGCCCCACTGCGAGAAGCGTTGCAGGTGCTCGATGTCGGTGAACACCACCTGGTGGTCCAGTTGCTCCAGGCCGGTCTCATACAAACCGCTTACCCGGAAGCGTCGGGGACGCACCTCATCCCTGCCCTTGACGAGGTATACGGTGATGGTATCGCCAGCACCGATCTGGAGGCGGCGTCCCATCCAGTTGCTGATGAGCATGTCGATCGGGCGGGTGGTGTCCCCGATGGCGGGCAGTTCACCGGCCTTCAGGTGCTTGCGAAGGAAGTCCCAGTCGTACTCGCCACCCACACCCTTCACCACCACCCCCTCGATGTCCATGTCCGTTTCGATGATGCCGGGCTTGGTGGCATGGATCTGGATATGCTTCACTCCGGGCACCGTATCGAGCGCGGGGTAGAATGCTTGGTGGATGGGCACGCGCGGGGTCTCCTTGGGGTCGGTCTGCATCAGTGCGCCGATCTGCAGGTGGCCTCCCGCGCCGGTTACCTTCGCACGCACCTCGCGTTGGAAGCCCTGTGTGACACCCAGCGTAAGGATCATCACCGCCATGCCCACCACGATGCCGATCACCGCGATACCCACGATGGGCCGCGACAACCGGTCGCTCCGCTCCTTGTCGAACAGGATGCGCCGTGCAATGAAATGGGCAACGTTCACGCTGATGGGGACCTTACCGGACCGGGCGAAGATAGCGGGCGCCATCGCCCTGCTGGCCGCGGTCGCAGGCTGCCATGCACAGCCACCCGGACGTGCGCCATCCATCGCTGCAGCGGAAATGCTTCCAGCGCCTCCCGCGGCGGCACCGTTGCGCGTGGGTGCTGAGCGTATGGAGCTGTACCTGCCATTGCTGGCCCAGCACCGGATCGCCGTGGTCACCAATGCCACCGGACGTGTGGGCCCCACCCACTTGGTGGACACATTGCTTTCCTCTGGTGTGGCCGTGGTGAAGGTGTTCGCGCCCGAGCACGGCTTCCGGGGTGATGCCGATGCCGGAGAGCATGTGAAGGACCAGCGGGATGCGCGTACCGGGCTTCCGCTCATTTCGCTTTACGGGGCCAACAAGAAGCCCAGCCCCTCACAGCTGTCCGATGTGGACCTGGTGCTGTTCGACATACAGGATGTTGGCGCGCGCTTCTACACCTACATCAGCACCCTGCACTACGTGATGGAGGCATGCGCCGAGCAGGGCAGGCCGCTGGTGGTGCTGGACCGGCCGAACCCCAACGGCCATTATGTGGACGGGCCGGTGCTGGAACCCGCCTTCCGTTCCTTCGTGGGCATGCATCCCGTGCCCCTGGTGCATGGCATGACCATTGGCGAGTTCGCGGAGATGATCAATGGGGAGGGGTGGTTGAAGGGCGGTGTGCGTTGCGACCTCACCGTGGTGCTGTGCAGTGGCTACGACCATGCGATGCGGTATGACCTGCCGGTGCGCCCCTCGCCGAACCTGCCCAACGCCGCTGCGGTGGCGCTGTATCCTTCATTGGGCCTGTTCGAGGGCACCGTTGTCAGCGTGGGGCGTGGCACGGACCGCCCCTTCCAGTGCATCGGCTACCCCGGTGCGCGTATCGGTGATCATGGGTTCACGCCGCGCTCCATGCCGGGAGCCAAGGACCCTCCGCACCTGGATGTGGCCTGCCGCGGGTTCGACCTGGTGGCGAACGGACAACGGGACACCCTCGATGCACGGCACATCCAACTGCAGTGGCTGCTGGCGTTCTACCAGGACGCGGCGGACAAGGAGACCTTCTTCCTGGCCAACCGGTTCTTCGATAAGCTGGCCGGCACCGATGCCTTGCGCAAGGCCATCATGGCAGGTCGTTCCGAGGAGGAGATCCGCGCAACGTGGGCACCGGGCTTGCGCACCTTCGCCGCGGTCCGGGCGAGGTACCTGCGCTACGCCGACCAGCCGCGCTGAACCAACAACCGCAGGACGCAGAACGCCCCGGGCCAGTGGACCCGGGGCGTTCCCTTCGTGGTGGAACCGGCCTTGCGGCCTTACGGCTGGATCATCAGCCGTTCGCTGTAGGCCTTGGTACCCGCGTTGATGTTCACCAGGTACATGCCGGCGGCGAGTTCGCCATGGAGGTTGATGGTGGTGTTCACGTTGCCACCGGCCACGGGGATCACGCGGGTCATCACGCGTTTGCCGGTGAGGTCGTACACTTCCATGCTCACGATGTTCACACCCTCCTCCACAGCGCTGAGTCTGAAGGTAAGCAGGTCACCGCGGTTGGGGTTGGGGAACAGGAGGGGGCCGCCGGGCAGTTCATCCTGCATACCATCCGCCAAGGAGGCCGGGTTCACGATGATGTTGCCGATGGTGAGCTGGCAGACATCGCCCCAGGGGTCGCCGCTGGTGCACCAGGTGGCCCCGCCGTTCTTGCTGGCACGCACATCCACGTCGTAGGTCTTTCCGTTCTGCAGGGGCAGGCCTGTGGCGGCGGTCCAGTTGAGCTGGAGGGTGTAGGTGGTGCGCTCGATCACCACCTCGAAGCCCTCGGCGGGCAGGCGGAAGCGGAACTGGTAGCGGTTGGCGCCGCTCACCGGAACAGCCGCGATGATGCTGTTGCTCACACCCCATGGACGGAACGCTCCGCAGCTATAGTACTGGTTGCCGGGGATGTCCATCAGCTTGGTGAGCGGACAGTTGGCGCGCACCGGATCGATCATCAGACGGCAGGCGGGGCCGAACGCACCGTTCACGCCGTTCACGCGGGCACGCACCCGGACGTTCATCAGTTTGTTCGCCGGGATGTGGCTTGCAGCGGCCCATCCGTTGAGCTTCATGTGGCAGGCACGGGTGGCGCCCACGCTGGCATAGCCGTCGCTGACGTTGTGGCTGCGGAAGCGGCGGAAGCTGTAGCTGCCGTTGGGGTCGAAGATCCAGAACTCGTAGCCGGAGTTGTTGTCCTGCACGGAGTTGGCACCGCCCGCTATCCACTCGGCGCTCACGGCCGGGTCGGGACTGGCCACCACGTACTGTCCGTTGGTCCAGTCGAGCTTGTCGCAGCTGGTGAAGATCACGCGCTGGTTGCTCAGGGGCAGGCAGAAGCCCTGGCCACCGCTGATGGCACTGGTGCTTCCGGTGGTGAAGTTGCCGGTGTTATCGATGATGCGCTGGTTCGTCGTCATGTCCCGCAGCACATATCCGCCGTTGGTCATGCCATCGCCACCGGCATCAAGCACGCGCAGCACATAGCAGCCGTCGGGCAGGCAGGTCTGGTCGCCCAGGGTGGCGAAGGGGGGATACCATCCACCGCCACTTTGCACCAGGATGTTGGTTCCCTCGGTGCGGAGCTCCCAGGTGGTCTCGAAGCTGTTCACATCCGTGCTCAACTGGAGGGTGAGCTGGGTGGTGCAGGCCTGGCCCACGCAGGTGCAGTTGGCATCCACCACGTCCAGCACCGTGTTCGGGTCGCCGTCGTTGCAGGCATCACCCGGTGTCAGGAAGGGCAGGGTGGGGCAGCTGTCCACGCAGTCCGGCGTGCCATCGTTATCCCCATCGGTGCTGTTCACGCTGATGGTGGTCTGTGCCGAGTTGGAGCAGCCGTTCGCATCGGTGTAGGTGTACGTGAGGGTGCGCGTACCAACGCTCGGATCGAACACCTGGGCGCCGATGGACCCGCTTACACCGATGCCGGTGTACGTTCCACCCGCAGGTGAACCAAGGTCCAGGGCCACATCTGAACCGGCCACGCATAGCGCGGATGGGCTGTATTCACCCGCGCTCACCACGGGCGCCTGGTTCACTGCGATGGTGGTGGTGGCGCTGTTGGTGCAGCCGATGGGATCGCTGAAGGTGTAGGTGAGTGTCTGCGTGCCCACGCCGGGGTCGAAGCTGTTGCCGGACACACCGGTTCCGCTCCAGGTTCCGCCCGCAGGGGATCCCACCAAGGTGATGGCCGCACCATTGAGGCACAGCGGACCATAGCTGCCGGCGCTCACCACGGGCAGGGGGTTCACCGTCACGGTGGTGGTGGCGCTGTTGGTACAGCCATTGCCGTTGGTGAAGGTGTACGTGAGGGTCTGGGTGCCCACGCTGGGGTCGAAGCTGT
>CAZLGY010000151.1:4631-5163 GCA_964559165.1 uncultured Chryseobacterium sp. | reverse complement strand
CAGCTTCTGCATCTCGGCACGGAAGAGGCGGCCGAGGCGGTCGGCGTTGCCGCAGAGGTCCTCGTCCTGCACGATGGCCAGCGCCTCGATGGCCAGCCGCGCGCCCATGGGGTTGCCGCCGTAGGTGCTGCCGTGGGTGCCGGGGGTGAAGACGTTCATCACGGCATCGCTGGCCAGTACGGCGCTCACGGGGTACATGCCGCCGCTGAGGGCCTTGGCGAGGATCACCACATCGGGGCGCTGCACCCCGGCCCGCGACTCGCAGAGTCCCTTGGTGCAGCTGCAGCCGTTGTTATGGCAGCTGGCCAGCCGGCGGCCCGTGCGGGCGATACCGGTCTGGATCTCGTCCGCGATGAAGAGCACGTTGCGGGCCTTGCACGCGGCGATGGCACGGGGGATGTAGTCATCGGCCGGCACGTACACGCCCTTTTCGCCCTGGATGGGCTCCACGAGGAAGGCGCACACGTTCGGGTCCTCCAGCGCCTTCTCCAGCGCTGGGATGTCATCGTACGGGATCACCTCGAAGCCCGGC
>CAZLGY010000151.1:0-4621 GCA_964559165.1 uncultured Chryseobacterium sp. | reverse complement strand
CTCGGAGGCGAAGGCGAAGGGAGCGATCTCCTCGCCCCCGTAGCCCGGCGGGGCCGCCGGGCGGGGGGCGGGGCCCGCCCCGCACGCGCCCGCACCCGGGGCGACGGCGGGCGTCGCGGGGAGCGGCGTGAACGGCCCGAAGCCGCCCTGGCTGTCGGGGTCGGTGCTCATGCTCACGATGGTGATGGTGCGGCCGTGGAAGTTGCCCTCGCACACGATGATCTTGGCCTGCCCGGCGGGAATGCCCTTCTTCTCGTAGCCCCACTTCCGCGCCATCTTGATCGCCGTCTCCACCGCCTCGGCGCCGGTGTTCATGGGCAGCATGCGGTCGTAGCCGAAAAGGGTGCACACAGTGCGGGCGTACTCGCCAAGCACGCTGTTGTAGAAGGCCCGGCTGGTGAGCGTCATGCGCGTGGCCTGCTCCTGCATCACCTGCACCAGGCGCGGGTGGCAGTGACCCTGGTTCACGGCGCTGTAGGCGCTGAGGAAGTCGTAGTAGCGCTTGCCCTCCACATCCCACACGAACACGCCCTTGCCACTGTCCAAGACCACCGGGAGCGGATGGTAGTTGTGGGCACCATAGTGCTCCTCAAGTTCAATGGCCTCTTGGGTGCGGGAGCGGGAGGTGGTGTGTATCGCCATGGCAGGAAGGACGCGGTCCGTGGCCGCCCGGCCGCAAAACTACGGGTAACTTCGCGGCCCATGCCCCGCCGCCGTCCCCGCCCCGAACCGCTGTTGATCCCCAACCTCGCCGTGACCGGTGCAGGCGCCAACGGCAAGGCCATCGCCCGACACGAAGGCATCGTGGTCTTCGTGACCGGTGCCGTACCCGGCGATGTGGCCGATGTGCGGGTGACGGTGAAGAAGAGCAACTACCTGGAGGCGGTGGCCACACGCATCGTGCAGCCCTCGCCCGACCGTGTCCCCGCCTTCTGCAAGCATTTCGGCACCTGTGGCGGATGCAAATGGCAGGACCTCTCCTACCCCAGGCAACTGGAGTACAAGCAGCAGCAGGTGATCGACAACCTGGAGCGGCTGGGGGGGCTGGAACTTCCGCCGGTGACGCCCATCATGGCCTCACCAGGAGTGCGCTACTACCGCAATAAGCTGGAGTACACCTTCAGCAACAAGCGGTGGTTCACCACGGAGGAGATCGCCAGCCAGGGTGAACACACGGACCGCAACGCACTGGGCTTCCACATCCCGATGCGCTTCGACCGGGTGCTGGACCTGAGCGAATGCCACCTGCAGCCTGAGCCGAGCAACAGCATCCGCAACTTCGTGCGGGAGCATGCGCGGCAGCATGGACTGAGCTTCTACGACGTGCGCGAGCACCAGGGCTTCCTGCGCACGCTGTTGATCCGCACCACCACCACGGGCGAGTGCATGGTGCTGCTGGCCGTGGGGCACGAGGACCAGGAGGCGCGCGAACGGCTGTTGGACGCGCTGCTCGGTGCTTTCCAACACCTCACCAGCCTTTTGTGGACGGTGAACCCCAAGAAGAACGACACCATCTACGACCTCGACATCCAGGTGTACCACGGCCGCGACCACATCGTGGAGGAGCTGCCCGATGGTCCCGGCGGCAGGCCGTTGAAGTTCCGCATCGGCCCGAAGACCTTTTTCCAGACCAACCCGGAGCAGACCATCGCCATGTATCGCCTAACGCGTGACCTGGCCGGTTTATCGGGTGAGGAGAACGTGTACGACCTCTACTGCGGTGCGGGCAGCATCACCCTGTATCTCGCCGCCCGGGCCAAGCATGTGGCCGGGGTGGAACTGGTTCCCGAGAGCGTGGCCGATGCCCGCGTGAACGCCGAGCTGAACGGCGTCACCAACGTGAGCTTCACCAGCGGCGACATGAAGAAGGTGATGGACGCGGCCTTCGTGGCGCAGCATGGCCGTCCGGACGTGGTGGTGACCGACCCGCCCCGCGCCGGCATGGACGAGCCGGTGACGCGCCACCTGCTGGAGCTGGCCCCCGAGCGCATCGTGTACGTGAGCTGCAACCCCGCCACTCAGGCCCGCGACCTCGCCATCCTCAACGACCGCTACCGGGTCGACTTCGTGCAGCCGGTGGACATGTTCCCCCACACCTACCACGTGGAGAACGTGGTGCGACTGGTGAAGCGATGAGCCGCATGGACCTTGACCGCACTTATTGGGAAGACCGCTACCACACCGGCGAGACCGGCTGGGACATCGGCGGGCCATCGACCCCGCTGAAGGAGTACCTGGACCACTTGGTGGACAAGGACCTGAAACTGCTGATCCCCGGTGGCGGGCGGGCATGGGAGGCCGAGTACGCCCATCGCCAGGGCTTCCGCAACGTATTCGTGATCGACCTCACCGATACGCCTTTCAAGGACCTGCTCTCCCGTTGTCCGGACTTCCCCCGGGAGCACCTCATCGTGGGCGACTTCTTCCAGCATGAAGGGCAGTACGACCGCATCCTGGAGCAGACCTTCTTCTGTGCACTGGACCCATCGCTGCGTGAACGGTATGTGTCCCACATGCATGCCCTGCTGAAGCCCGGTGGCAAGCTGGTGGGGCTGCTCTTCAATGACACGCTCAACAGCGACCGTCCGCCGTTCGGAGGCTTCAAGGGGGACTATGATCCGATCTTCCGCAAGCATTTCCCCAACGTGTCCATGGAACCCTGCCACAACTCGATCAAACCGCGTGCGGGTCGTGAGCTTTGGCTGCACGCAAGGAGGGGGCCGATCGCTCCGGAGGAACTCGCTCCATAGGCGGATCGGTGACCGAGTTCAACCCCGCGCGGATGGATCCTCCGGCAGCTGGATTTGCAGCGAGCGTGGACAGTCCCGAACTTACCGCCGTGAGCCGCGCCACCCGAGCCAGCACAGCACCCTCGCTGGATGCCTATTGGGGGTCCCTATCCCGGGACCGCCGCGAAGCGTTGGACGCAGTGCGGCAACTGCTCTTCCGCATCTGGCCCGACCTGAAGGAGGACATGTCACTGAACATGCCCACCTACCACCTCAACGGTGCCCCCCTCTGCGCGCTTGCATCCCAGAAGCACTACATGGCCATCTACATCATGCCATATGATCTTCTGGACGCCTTCCGGCTGGAGCTGATCGTATACGACCGGGGGCGCTCGTGCATCCGGTTCAAGCGGATCAGCCAGGAGCTGATGGACCTTCTGGACCGTATCGTCAAGTACGTTGGCACACGGTTCGAGGACAGCATCCACCACGGCCAGCAACGCAATGCACACACCTTCCTGCGGCACGAGCCGCCCACGTTGAAGCAACCCTGAAGATGCGGCCCACCTGTTCGTCCATATCACTCCGAACCACGCTCTGCTTACCGCTCCTTATGCTCATGCTGTCGGCATCGGGCCAATCCCGCCGCGTGCTCTTCATTGGCAATAGCTACACCCAGGCCAATAACCTGCCCAACATGTTCAGGGAGGTGGCATTGTCCATGGGTGACACGGTGGTCACCCAGATGATCGCCCCAGGAGGCTTCACCTTCCAGTCCCACAGCAGCAACAGCACCACGCTGAACGCCATCGACCAGGGCATGTGGGACCATGTGGTACTGCAGGAACAAAGCCAGCGCCCTTCCTTCCCGCCGGAACAGGTGGCCCAGGAGGTACTGCCGTATGCCACGCAGCTGGTCGCCCGCATACGCACCACAAGCCCTTGCGCAGAGCCCATTTTCATGATGACCTGGGGCCGCGAGAACGGCGACCAGCAGAATTGTGCGGTCTACCCGCCGCTCTGCACCTATGAGGGTATGCAGCAGCGGTTGTGGGAGAGCTACGTCCTGATGGCAGAACAGAACGAAGCACATTGTGCCCCTGTGGGTTCGGTGTGGCGCAGTTATCGGGAAGCACATCCGGAGGCGGCGCTGTATACGGATGGGAGCCATCCCAATGTCCTTGGCAGCTTCATCGCGGCCACCGGCTTGTACGCCACCATCTTCAGGCGCGGGTGCATCGGTTCCGCCTACGTTCCTCCGGGCATCGATGCGGGAGTGGCTGCAGAGGTGCGGGCCTTGGCAAGTGCCACGGTACTGGACAGTGCGGTTACCTGGAACATCGGCGTGAACGACCCTGTGGCAATGGGCGACTTCCAGGTGCTTGCCGGTTCCACGGTGCTCTTTGCCAATAATAGCAGCGGAGCCGTTCAGCAGTGGTGGTATTTCGGTGATGGAGGAAGCAGCATCGATGCGGATCCATTGCACACCTATGCAGCACCCGGCATGTACACCGCCAGCCTCGTGGTTGAGGATGCATGCGGCCGACGGGACAGCACCTCGCTGGTGGTGGACCTTTCCACTGGGGGGCTGACCGGCATCACCCCGAAGGGGTTCACAGTACGTGTTGTCGACAACACACTATTGGTCGAGCACCCGCCGATGCAAGGGCACGTTGCGCTGCTTGATGCAACAGGCAGGAAGTTGGCGGACCTGCCGATCCATGGCACTGGGCCGAGCCGATCACCGTTGCCCGTTGGTGTGCCAGGCGCCTATCTCTGGCAGCTGACCCCCCGTGATGGTGTGCGCTTCGGAGGCCGCATCATCGTTCCGTGATCGGAACAGCGCGCTACCTTCGCCCGGCATGAGCGAGCGGACCATCGTTCTCGACCAC
>CAZLGY010000150.1:1528-5286 GCA_964559165.1 uncultured Chryseobacterium sp. | reverse complement strand
GCTTCGTGATCATCGTCACCAGCCTGCACCGTGACTACCTGCCCAGCTCCTGGAGCATGTTCCATCCCACCTGGGTCGATGTGGGCGTGTTCCTGGGCACGCTCGGCATCTTCTCCACCCTCTACCTGCTCTTCGCCCGCTACTTCCCGGTGCTGGCGCTGAACGAGGTGAAGTCGATCCTCAAGATGAGCGGCGAGAGCTACAAGAAGGAGGCGGCCGCCCATCACCATCACCACTGAGCAACATGGCGAATACGGTCATCTACGCGGTCTACGAGGACCCCGAACAACTGAAGGAGGGCGCACGCAAGCTGGTGTCCAATGGCGTGCGGGTGAAGGACGTGTTCTCGCCCTTCCCGGTGCACGGCCTCGACCCCATCATCGGCATCAAGCGCACCCGCCTGGCCATCGTGGCCTTCATGTTCGGCCTCATGGGTACCAGCCTGGCCCTGCTCGGCATCTGGTACTTCAACATCTTCGACTGGCCGATGAACATCGGCGGCAAGCCCAGCCAGGCCCTCTACAAGAACCTGCCGGCATTCATCCCGGTGACCTTCGAGTTCACCGTGCTCTGCGCCGCCCACGGCATGGCCATCACCTACCTCATCCGCAACAAGACGCTGCCCGGCATGCCCGCCCGCAACCCCGACCCGCGCAGCACGGACGACAAGTTCATCATGGAGGTGCGCACCGGTGACAACCACGGCCACAGCGTGGAGTCCATCAACGCCCTGCTGCGCACCACCCCGGTGTTCGAGATCAACGAGCGCCACTACTGATCATGAGCCAGTACACGCACATTTCCGGAACCGTCGTCGGTGGCCTGCTGGCCACTGCGCTCCTGCTGGCCTCCTGCGGCGGCGGCGATGCCAACAGCCCCGGCGTGGAATACATGCCCGACATGTACCGCAGTCCGGCCGTGGAGGCCTATGTCGACTACGGACAGGACCCCTACCACTTCAGCGAGGAACTGGCCCGTGAGCAACGGCTCCGCCCCAGCGCCCGCAAGCCCGTGGAAGGCACCGTCCCCTTCAGCAGCGACCCCGCGAAGGCCACCTTCAACATGCCGTACGCCTACCCCAACACCCCGGAAGGCTACGAGGCGGCCGGCCTTGAGCTGAAGAGCCCCATCGCCATGACCGAAGCGACCGTGGAAAAGGGCAAGGTGATCTACGGCAAGTTCTGCGACCACTGCCACGGCGAGAAGGGCCAGGGCGATGGTGGCGTGGTGGCCAATGGCGGCTATCCCCCGCCCCCCAGCTACACCGGCCCGCTGAAGGACCTGCCCGAGGGCAAGATCTTCCACAGCCTGGTCTACGGCAAGAACATCGCCATGGGCAGCCATGCCTCCCAGCTCAACAAGGAGGAACGCTGGCTCGTGACCCACTACGTCAAATACCTGCAGAACGGTGGTCAGATGCCGGGCGCCGCTGCAACCACCCCGGTGGACAGCACCGCCACGGCCGCCAATTGAACCCCACCACGCTAACGGATCAGCAGCGATGAACTTCTCCTTCAGCAAACGGGCCCCCAAATTGATCATGGCGCTCATCGCACTGGGTGCGGTGGCCACCGTGGCGGGCATCCTGGGCGACCATACCGACCACCACCAGCGCACCTGGGCCAACCTGCTCGTCAACGGGTTCTTCTTCCTGGGGATCTCCCTGGGTGCCCTCTTCTTCTTCGCCCTGCAGAACGCCACGGAGACCGCCTGGACCGTGCTCGTGAAACGCATCTATGAGGGGATCATGTCCTTCATCCCGATCGGTGCGGCGGTGATGGTGGTGGTGCTCGCTGCCGGCAGCCTGCACATCCACCACCTCTACCATTGGATGGACAGCAGCCTGTACGATCCCGCCAGCCCCAACTACGACAGCATCATCGCCGGCAAGGCGGCCTTCCTCAACCAGCCCTTCTTCTGGGTGCGCAGCCTGCTCTACCTGGGCGTGTTCATCTTTTTCGCCCGCTGGTTCCGCCAGCAGAGCCTGCAGATGGACAAGGAGACCGGTGACAGCCTGGTGAAGCGCATGCTGCTCAACTACCGCCGCAGCGCCCTCTTCCTGGTGTTCTTCGCCGTGTTCAGCAGCACCCTGGCGTGGGACTGGCTCATGAGCATCGATACCCACTGGTTCAGCACCCTCTTCGGATGGTACGTGTTCAGCGGCATGTGGGTGAGCGCGATGGTCACCGCCGTGGTCATGGCCCTTTACCTCAAGCGCAAGGGCTACCTGCCCCAGGTCAACAACAGCCACATCCACGACATGGGCAAGTGGGTGTTCGCCACCAGCTTCCTCTGGAGCTACCTCTACTTCAGCCAGTTCATGCTCATCTGGTACAGCAACATCCCCGAGGAGGTCACTTACTTCCAATCGCGCATCGACCACCACCCGGCCCTGCTCTGGGGCACGTTCTTCATCAACTTCGCCATCCCCATGGTGCTGCTGATGAGCCGCGATGCCAAGCGCAACCCACGCTTCCTCATCGGTGTGGGCGCCGTGATCTTCATCGGTCACTGGCTGGACATCAACATGATCGTGATGCCCGGCGCCCTCGGCCACCACTTCCACGGCATCGGCCTGTTGGAGGTGGGCATGTTCCTGCTCTTCCTGGGCGTGTTCGTCCGAACGGTGCTCACCGCCCTCACCAAGGCACCGCTCACCCCGGTGAACCACCCCTACCTGGACGAAAGCGTCCACCACCAGATCTGATACGCACCTGTAGAACAACATCCCCGTTCAGGGGTTGATAGATAGAGCGAACGATGATGAAGTTGTTGATCCTGCTCGTTGTGGTCCTTGGGGCGGTGGCCATCGCCCAGCTGGCCCGGGTCTATGAGCTCACCGCACGCCTGCGCAACAAGCGGGAGGAGGACATTTCGCCGTCCGACAACCGCATGAACGGAAGGCTCATGTGGCTCTTCCTTGTGGCCTACTTCGCCTTCTTCGCCTGGTTGGTGATGGCCTATGGAGACAAGATGCTCCCCGTGGCCGCCAGCGAGCATGGCGTGGAGACCGACCAGCTCATGGACTTCAACTGGGTGATCCTCATCATCGCCTTCGTCCTCACCAACGTCCTGCTCTTCGTCTTCGCCGGCAAGTACATCCACAGCACCGAGCGCCGGGCCATGTGGCAGCCGCACAACAACCGCCTGGAGCTCATCTGGACCGTGGTACCCGCCGCCGTCCTGGCCGTCATCATCATCATGGGCCTCAACAGCTGGAACAGGATCACCGGTCCCGCCGGCCCCGATGCCGTGCAGGTGGAGCTTTACGCCAAGCAGTTCGACTGGACCGCCCGGTACCCCGGTGCCGACGGCATCCTCGGCGCCACCGACTTCCGCCTCATCAACGGCACCAACCCCCTGGGCATCGTCACCACCGGCAGCATCGCGCAGCGCATGGATGAGCTCTCGGTGCAGATCGCCGAGATGGACAGCGTGCTAGCCAACACCATCATGGCCGACGGAAAGCGCGACGAGCTCTCCGCACAGGTGGAGCGCCTGCGCCGCACCCAGGCCCGCATCATCAACCTGCGCACGGTGATGGAGCTCGACATCAAGGAAAAGGGCGATGCCAGCCAATACCTGCATGGTGCTGACGACATCGTCACCAAGGACTTCTACCTGCCCGTGCGCAGGGAGGCGAAGGTGCTCATCCGCAGCCGCGACGTGATCCACAGCGCCTACATCCCGCACCTGCGCAGCCAGATGAACGCGGTGCCCGGCATCACCACCACCATGAAGATGGTGCCCACCATCAC
>CAZLGY010000150.1:478-1518 GCA_964559165.1 uncultured Chryseobacterium sp. | reverse complement strand
ACGTGATCATGGTGGGTGGCAGGACCTCAGACGTGTGCACTTCCCCTCCCATCACCACCGACAGCATGCGGACGCATGTGATGAGCGACGAGGCGTTCGACTTCGTGCTGCTGTGCAACAAGATCTGCGGAGCGAGCCACTACAACATGCAGATGCCGCTCACGGTGACCAACGCCACCGAATTCGACGCTTGGATGGCCGAGCAGATGAAGAAGCCCTTCGAGGCACCTGCCACGCCCGCGGCCCCCACGCCTGCGGCACCCGCCGCGGTGGATAGTGCCGCCGCCGTCACCGCCACTGCTCAAGCGTCCGTTCTACCGAACTGAACCCTTTAGGATAAGTTAGACCATGGGTGCCACCACCGCACATACCGAAGGACACGCGCACCACGCGCATCACCACGAGGAGAGCTTCATCTCGAAGTACATCTTCTCCCAGGACCACAAGATGATCGGGAAGCAGTTCCTGGTCTCGGCCATCTTCATGGCCTGGGTGGCGGTGATCATGTCCATCCTGTTCCGCCTGCAGCTCGCCTGGCCGGGCGAGGGCTTCGCCTTCACCAACTTCTTCCTGGGAGACAAATGGGCACCCGGCGGAGTGCTCGATCCCAACATGTACCTGGCGTTGGTCACCATCCACGGCACCATCATGGTGTTCTTCGTGCTCACCGGTGGCCTCTCGGGCACGTTCAGCAACCTGCTCATCCCCTTGCAGATCGGTGCGCGCGACATGGCGTCGGGGTTCATCAACATGCTCAGCTACTGGTTCTTCTTCCTCAGCAGCATGGTGATGCTCGCGTCGCTCTTCGTGGAGGGAGGCCCCGCCTCCTCCGGCTGGACCGTCTACCCGCCCTTGAGCGCATTGCCCCAGACCATCCCCGGCTCCGGCGCGGGCATGACCCTCTGGCTGGTGAGCATGACCCTGTTCATCGCCAGCTCGCTGATGGGCGGCCTCAACTACGTGGCCACCATCCTCAACCTGCGCACCAAGGGCATGAAGATGACCCGCCTGCCGCTCACCGTCTGGGCCTTCTTCGTCAC
>CAZLGY010000150.1:0-468 GCA_964559165.1 uncultured Chryseobacterium sp. | reverse complement strand
ATCATCTCCACCAATGCACGCAAGCCCATCTTCGGCTACCGTGCCATGATCGGCTCCATCCTCGCCATCGGCTTCCTCAGCTTCATCGTGTGGGGCCACCACATGTTCGTCACCGGCATGAATCCCTTCCTGGGCAGCGTGTTCGTGGCCACCACCCTGCTCATCGCCATCCCCAGTGCGGTGAAGGTGTTCAACTACATCACCACGCTCTGGCGCGGCAACATCATCTTCACGCCGGCCATGCTCTTCAGCGTGGGCCTCGTGGCCACCTTCATCGCCGGTGGCCTCACGGGCATCATCCTCGCCGACAGCGCGCTGGACATCAACGTGCACGACACCTACTTCGTGGTGGCCCACTTCCACATCGTGATGGGGATGAGCGCCATCTTCGGTATGTTCGCCGGGGTGTACCATTGGTTCCCCAAGATGTACGGCCGCATGATGAACAAGTCGATGGGCTATCTGCAC
>CAZLGY010000149.1:0-5311 GCA_964559165.1 uncultured Chryseobacterium sp. | reverse complement strand
CGTTTGCGCTCCGCTCACTTCCCCTGTTCCTCCAGCCGGCGCTCCAGCTCCGCGATGCGCTGTTCCTGCTCCTTCACCACCTGCAGCAGCAGCACCGCCAGCCGGTCGTAGTGCACGCTGTAGGCCTCGGTGCGGGTGGCATCCACCAGTTCGCGGCCCTGTGCGTCCGTGGCGGGGATGCCGCTGTCGTCCGTCCACGTGCGGGCGGGACCGTACACCACCAGTTCGGGCAGCACCCGCTCCACCTCCTCGGCGATGAGGCCCAGCTCATGCCCACCGCCCAGCGCGGGCTTCAGGTCGTATTCCACCGGGCGCAGGGCGAAGAGGCGGTCCTTGTCCACGCGGAGCGGGGCGATGTTGGTCTTCACACGCAGTGTGCTGCTCTGGGGCCGCAGTTCGCCGCTGCTGGTGCGCACCATCACCGTTCCGGTGCCGCTGGTGCTGCTGCCCTGCACGAAACGGGTGTTGGTCTCGATGTCGCTGTTGGCCAGGATGCCGCCGGTGTTGGGCGTGCTGGTGGTGCCCACGCGCAGCCCGCTGGTCATGTATGCCTGTCCGTCCACCTGCAGGTCATACGTGGTGCTGGTGGTTCCGCCCACGCGCAGCCTGCCCGCGATGTTGTTGGTGGTGGTGCTGCCCTCCGCAAGGAATCCGCCCGTGCCGATGGTGAGGTCGAAGCTGCTGCTGGGGGAGGTGGTGCCGATGCCCACGCGGTCCGTGCTGGTGATCCATACCGCATCGGTGCATTCCCAGCCGCTGCTGCCCGTTCCGCGGATGGTGTAGTTGGTGTTGAAGCTGGTGATGCAATCCACCGTGGTGCCGCCGCCGCCGCTCACCGTGCCCGGCACCCACGCGCTGCCGTTGAAGAGCAGCACGTTGTTCACGGACGGTGCGCCCCCACTGACGGGTATGTTGAGGAGGGCATTGGCGTTCCAGATGGGCGCGGTGGTGAGGGCGTTGAGGGTGTTGCCGCTCCAGTTGAGGCCCGTGCCCGCCGTGAAGCTGCCGCCACCTCCACCGGCCGTGGCCGCATGCAGGGCGTAGGGCACGCTGAGCAATTGGCTGGTACCCGTGATGGTGTAACTGCTGCCGCCGTTGGGGTCGGTCTCCGTGCGCAGCCAGTAGCTGTTGGCGCCCCAGTTGATGGTGCTGAAGGTGCCGCTGACCACCGTGCCACCGCCCACCGCAAGGGTGAGCAGCCCGTTGGCATTCGTGGTACCGCTGTGCGTCTCCACGTATACCGCAGGACCATTCGAACCGCCCTGCAGGATGCTCACGCGCATGCCCACCGGGGCGTTGGTCACGAGCGCGTCGGCGGCGTTGCGCACCACGGCCTGGTAACTGAGGCGCTGCGGGGCTTGTGCGCTGAGGGCGGTGGCCAGGAACAGTGCGGGGAGGGAGAGGAGCTTGTGCATGGTGGAAGGGTATCGCCGGTGGTCACCATTTCACCACGTGGTGCTTGGTGCGGCCGGTGGAAGTGTGGATGGTAAGCAGGTAATTGCCCGATGGCAGGGTCGCCAGGTCGATGGTGGTGCGGTTCCCACCGTGCATCTGCACAAGGCGTCCGGTGATGTCATGAACGTCCACTCCGAGCAGTGCTGTTCCTGCGGGCAGGGCGAGGTCCAGGATATCCGTTGTGGGGTTCGGGAAGGGGGGGCGTGTGGTGGTAGCGGCTGCATCCAAGTCACCGGTGCTCACCTCCGCGAACCGCAGGTCGAGCACCGGAGCCAACTCGGGATCGGAGGCGTCCGTAAAGGTGACCAGGCCATCGGGGAAGCCACTGGGGTCGAGGATGAACTGGGTTTCGTCGGCCAGGGAGAGGAAGGGGAGCATGGCTTCGGGCAGGTCGATGCGGATCCAGTGGCCATCACCGGCCGTGGAGCCCTGGCGGCAGGCGGTGGAGGTGACATCGGCTTGGGCGAACAGGTCGGTCGCGGAGAGTTCGAACGTATCGCCGAAACCTCCGCTCCTCAGCTTCACCCCGATGGTGGGGCCGATGGGGTCGGTACCCTGCAGTGAGGTGCGGCGAAGGAAGATGGAGGCGGCCTCCACAATAGGCGCCTGCATGCCAGTGGTGGGGAAGGTGAGCACGGTGCTGAACTGCTCCCCGCCGACACTGCCGAAGCGCAGGGTCGACGACACAGTGCCCAGGCTGCCCAATGAGCCATCATGGATGCCGGAGGACAGCAGGAACTGGTCCTGCATCAAGTGTTTGTGGTAGAACTTCCGCATGTGCAGGTCGATCATGTCGCGGTATCCCCCGGGCGAAAGGTGGAAGCAGTCCCGCGTGACCCCGTAGTTGCGCATCGATGCCTTGGGCGACGGATAGGCCACCCATCCTGCGGGAAGCGGCACGGTGCCCGCAGCGTAGGTGCCTCCCGGGGGCACACCCAGCGGCTGCGCCTGGCCGAAGGTGTATTGCATGAGCCCTGTGGCGTTCACGAAGCTCACCCTGTCCATCGTGTCGCTGTAGGCCTGCAGGGTGGCGCTGAAGTCGTTGAGGATGACATTGAGCTGTTCGAAGGAGGGGAAGCCCATGCCCTGCCAGGTGCCATAGAAGGGATGGATGGTCTGCAACGGGGCGATGTCATCGATCACCTCCTCAAAGTTGGGATACATGTAGCCGCTCCAGAGCACATGCACATCGGGCCGCACGGCGAGGATGAGATCGATGACCTGGCGCAGCCGTGTGAACACCTGCTCCTTGAGCGCCTCGGTCTCCGCTGCGGTGAAGTCCACGTTCCAGTCCCCGAGCACATCATTGCCACCCAGGCTCAGGTGCACCACCGCGATGTCCGGATCCTCCAGCAGGCGCTCAGCGATCTCTGCCTGTTTGTCGAGGCCGAGGAAGTCGTCCGTTTCGGCCCCGTTCTCGGCCAGTACCAGGTTGGTGTAGTAGCGGTAGCCCGAATGCCCCCATTTGGCGAGTTGTTCATTGATGGTCTGGTCCACACCCATGAAGAACGCCCAGCTATCGCCCACGAGCAGCACCTTGTTGCGCACAGGTTCATCGCATTGGGCGCGCACAGGTACCGTCAGCAGGATGATCCCCAAAAGCAGTGTCAGGCGTGCCATGGCAAGTGGTTATTGCACCGCCAAACTAAACAGGATCCGGCGAAAACACCTGTTGCACCTACTGGTTGTTCGCACCTTCCGCTGTGCACGGCACCAGCCGCAGCTCCCGGCCGCTGAAGAACTCGTCCGTAAGATGGATGCATGCGTCCACCCTGCCTTGGTGCAGGTAGCGAGCCCTCGTGACGCAGTGCTCCGGCGGATCCTCGTTCATGAGAATGCCGGGAACGCGTCCGGTGGGCTTGGCACACGGAATGGGTCCGCAGAGCAGCACCGAGTCCATCCGGAAGGTCATGGAGCCGTCGGTGGCGAGCCCCCCGAGTTCCATGCCAGCGAAGGTGAGGCCCTCGATGCGGTGACCGGTGCGGTTCATGAAGCTCAGTTCCACCTGTGCATGGGCATAGGTGGCTGATGCGAGCAGGCACGGTAGCAACAGCATGCGCAGTGCATCATGCGCCGGGTGCGAACGGACGGCCATGCTCATCGGGTCCCAGGTTCGGGTGCTGAACGCCCCGGGGCCCAATGGCGGACGACAAGGTACCAGCGTTGTGTGGTGTCGTTCACCCGCGCGTTGTCCGTGCGCACCATACCTGTGGCAGCGGGCTTCCGGCGGTTCCTCAGTAAGCGCCGTACCTCCACGGACAGCTGGTCGCCCGGCGGCGCGAACGCCTGTCCGATGGTGTAGGTGCCCAGCCGCAGGGTATCGCCGGGGGCCAGGGTGTGCTCGCTGTCGCGCAAGGCGGGAGAGGGGCGGAGGGCCTTGACAGTGGCCTTGCCGGCATGGCGCGTGGCGTTCACCAGGAACACCTCGTTCAAGAAGAGCTGCTGGCAGATCGCCACTTCCGGCATCCGCACCGGCTCCTCCGTAGGGCCGATGGGTTGCGTGTAGGTGCGTTCCATCAGCTCATTGCTCTCCTCGGTGAAGCCCGTTCGGTTCCCCTCCTGGTCAAAGGTGGTGATGCTGCGGTACCACTGGATGCCGGCGTCCGGTGCATCACTCACCTCGGCCTTGCTCACCGCGCCGCCGGGGTGGTAGCTGAAGTGGACGCTGGCATGTCCGCCGATGCGCCGGGTACCGTAGCGGAAGATCTCCTTGCCGCTGCGATCGTAGGCGGTGCTGAGGCCGAAGCGGTCGGCCGTATCCATCCACTCCCGGGTGCTCACCTCGCCCGTGGCGTGGAAATGCAGTAGCACCGTGCCGGAATCGGTGCGCAATTCCTTCCGGCCCAGCTGGGCCATGGCGGGCAGCGTGCACAGGGCGAGGAGGAGCGGGAGGGTGCGCATATTGAGGCGGGTTCAAACATCGGGCCAAGCTGTAACTTCACAGGGGCATGACCATCACACGGAATAAATAGGACCAATTGGTCATCACCCTCGATGGCCGCGTACATCCCGACGCTGTAAGGCGTCTGTTGGATAAGCTGGAGTTCATGGAGCTTGCAGCCGGTTCCAACCAGGTGTCTGCGAAGCGCGTGAACGGGATCGCAGAGGAACCAGAAGCTTCCTGGCGGTCCAAATACAAGGTGGCCTATCGTGCTCCGGGGCGACGTTGACGCCAACGTGATGGTGAGCGCCGTGTTCAACCCGGAAGGTCTTTTATCCCTGCTCACCTTTTTCTCTTTCTCCCGATCTTCACCCCGTGAAAGCGAAGAAGATCTCCAAACTCCTCGTCGCCAATCGTGGCGAGATCGCCCTGCGCGTGATGCGTTCCGCCCGCGAACTGGGTATCCGTACCATAGCCGTTTACTCTGAGGCGGACCGTAACGCTCCCTTCGTGCGCTTCGCTGACGAGGCCGTGTGCATCGGTCCCGCTCCCAGCAAGGAGAGCTACCTGGTCATCGAAAAATTGGTGAAGGTGTGCACCGATCTGCAGGTGGACGCCGTTCATCCTGGCTATGGCTTTCTCAGCGAGAACGGTGCCTTCGCCACGGCCCTGGAAAAGGCGGGCGTCATTTTCGTGGGCCCTTCACCCAACGCTATGAAGGTGATGGGCGACAAGCTGGCCGCCAAGGAAGCGGTGAAAGGTCACGGCGTGCCCCTGGTGCCGGGCACCGAAGGCGCGGTCAGCAGCATGGACGAGGCATTGAAGGTGGCCAAGACCATCAAGTTCCCGATCCTCATCAAGGCTGCGGCCGGGGGGGGCGGCAAGGGCATGCGCGTGGTGGAGCAGGAGAGCGAGCTGAAGGAGGGTCTGGAGCGCGCCATCAGTGAAGCCCAGAACGCCTTCGGCGATGGCAGC
>CAZLGY010000148.1:0-5344 GCA_964559165.1 uncultured Chryseobacterium sp. | reverse complement strand
GCGACGCGCTGGTGCCGGAACCAGAGGAGCGTCGTCTTGCTTTCCGCTCCATGTCAGCGCCTGTCGATCCCATCTTGACCTTCCGCATAGAAGTGCACACGCAGGAGCGAAGGCGACCGCAACTGCCTTGAATGAACGCGTGGACACAGGACCACCTGAAATGAAAAAGCCCCGGATGCCGGGGCTTTTTCAAATGTTCGGGGGATCCGTTCAGATCTTGCGGACGGTCCTTTTGGCAATGGTGCGTCCATCCTTGATGATCAGCACCCAGTAGGTGCCAACCTGCAGGGAGGAGAGGTTCATGACGGTCTGTACATCGAACGCGCCGCGGAATTCAGCGACCACACGCTGGCGGTTGTTGACCACCTGGATGGTGAGCTCCTCTGTGCGCAGGTCATTGACCTTGATATTGAGGTCGTCGCGGAAGGGGTTGGGCCAGATGGTGACCTCACCTTCGGTGACGCTCACGGCAGGGAAACCGGGACCATCGGACTGGCTGTAGCCGAGGGTTGCGAAGCCGAGGGCCAGGGGCAGGAGGAAGAGTTTCAGGAGTTTCATTGCTTGGGGGTTTGTGTGCTTGTTACGGAGGATACATCCCGTAGGTTTCAGCGGGTTATGAACAGGTTGTCCACGATCGTCCTTGGTGGCTCATCCGTAGTCCTGAAATGAAAAAGCCCCGGATGCCGGGGCTTTTTCAAATGTTCGGGGGATCCGTTCAGATCTTGCGGACGGTCCTTTTGGCAATGGTGCGTCCATCCTTGATGATCAGCACCCAGTAGGTGCCAACCTGCAGGGAGGAGAGGTTCATGACGGTCTGTACATCGAACGCGCCGCGGAATTCAGCGACCACACGCTGGCGGTTGTTGACCACCTGGATGGTGAGCTCCTCTGTGCGCAGGTCATTGACCTTGATATTGAGGTCGTCGCGGAAGGGGTTGGGCCAGATGGTGACCTCACCTTCGGTGACGCTCACGGCAGGGAAACCGGGACCATCGGACTGGCTGTAGCCGAGGGTTGCGAAGCCGAGGGCCAGGGGCAGGAGGAAGAGTTTCAGGAGTTTCATTGCTTGGGGGTTTGAGGTCCTTCTACTCGATGCCTTCCGGAAAGGTTACATGCCACCTGAAAAAAATTCGCCAATGCACGTGACCGCAGCATGGCCGGACCGTGCGCTCCATTTGGGCAACTGATCGCTGCCAGCCGCACAAGGGTGCCCGCACTTCACCAGAGCACCATGGCGGTGATGGTTGCCAGGAGCGTTGCTGCAAAACCAAGGCCTACCGAGCGCCGGAGGCTGCGGTCGCCGAAGAAGAGCACGATCAGGAACTTCATCACCGTGTTGGACACCGTGGCCAGCAGCACCGCGGTGGCACGCTCTGCGTGTGGTATGGCCTCCTGCCTGGCGATCGAGAGCGTAATGGCGTCCATGTCGGTGGCCCCGAAGATGAGGCTGCCGGCGTACATGCCCTGTGCAGGGAATTGCGTGGTGGCAAGCATCATGAGCCATTGCACAGCCATGTAAATGGCAGCGAACTGCAGCGCAACTGCGAAATTCAGCGGGTTGGTCAGGTGCAGTTCCGATGCATCCTCATTCTTTCCATCCGCACGACGCCACAACTGATAGGACGCCAGCAGGGTTGCACCTGTGATGACCAGTATGGGGGGCAACAGGTGCAGCGCCAGTGTGCGGTCCACCACCCAGGTCTCCAGCAGAATGCGGGGATAAAGCACCGCTGTGGCGGCAACGATGCCCACGGCGGCAAAACGGTTGCCACCTGCCGAGCCTGTACGTGAGCGGCGGGATATGCTCAGGGTGACCGCCGTACTGCTCACCAGCCCCCCGACCAACCCCTCCCAAAGGGTTCCTTTGCGGCTGCCTATGAGCTTTGCAAGAAGGTATCCCGCAAGGCTGATGCCCGTCACAAGGATCACCATGGTCCACGTCTCATGCAGGTCCCACACACCACCAGGTCCGAAACCACCGCGTGGCAGGAAGGGGAGCACCAAGGCAGAGATGATGGTGAACTGGATGAAGGCACGGATGTCCGCCGGTGACAACGTTGCGATGAACGTATGCAGCCGCACTTTGAGCGTGAGCAGGCTCGCCACCAATACGGTGATCGTGGTTGCAAGCAGGATATGGTCCTCAAAGATCAACGCACCGAGCAGGAATACGATGATGCCCGCCAGCTCGGTGGTGATCCCGTAGCTGGACGTCTTCGCCATCATCACGTAGGTGGCCACTACCAGGACCAGCACGCCTGCAAAGCCCGCCACAAGGAACGCTGGTCCGTAGAGCTCTCCGAGCAGTGCGCTCAGGAAGCCGAGCAGTGCCATGAGGGGATAGGTACGGACCCCGGCGAACTGCTCCTCCTTGTCCACTACGCGCTTGGCATACTCGCGTTCCGATCCCACCAGCAGCCCGATGCCGAGTGTGATCAGAAGCCTGACCAAGAGCGATTGTGGGCCTGTATCGGTGATCTCGAAGGGGTCCATGGGAACGGTCGTTCAAATATCGGCAAGTGGGTGACCGGAACCAATGACGGTCGTCAATGGGACGGGTCCGGTCAGTCCTTGCGCCATCTGTGTCATGGACTTCTGCCGCTCCAACAGGATGACCCTGGCCATGGAGCATCCAATTCAGATCGTTCCGATCGCCCAACTTTGGCCGGTGCGCTTTTCGATCGCCCCCTTCATTCTCCTTCGCCTCCGTTGGCTGCAGCTGCGCCGGGCCTTCCCGCCGTACGGTCTGGTCATCCTGGCACTCGCGGTGGTTGCGGCGATATTGGTGATGCAACGTGTCATGCTGCAGCATCACCGGGCAGCACCCTCATTCGCGGGTTGCGCGCTGTTGATCGTATGGGGTCTCCACCAGCGTCGTGGTGACCTGCACTTCCTGCTTCGCCATGTGCCTCAAGCCCGTCAGGCCATGGCCATGGAGTATGGTGTTCTTATGTTGCCGGTGCTCGTGGGTCTTTTGTCGGTTCGCGCATGGGCGGTGGCGGAGATCCTCCCGCTGGGTTGCCTCACGGCCTGGATGCCGGTGTTGCGGAGCGGTAGTGTGCGCGGCGCGTGGCTGCGTCGATGGGTCCCGGTGCGCCTCTTCGAATGGAGGGCCTTCCTACAGAACACGCACCCCATCAGCCTGCTGTTATGGGTGTTGGCGTTCGCTTTCTGCTGGCTGCCGGTACTGCCGCTCTTCCTGCTTGGCATCGTTGCACTTACAGCCACGTCCAGCCAGGAGCAGTGCGAGCCGCGCGTCATGCTGTTGACCACGGCCACGGATGGCCGCTCACTCCTGCTGACCAAAGTTCGCGGTGCGGTGATGCTCATTGGTGGTTTGATGCTGCCCGTTCTGGTCGCGGCTACGTTATTCCGGCCCGACTGGTGGTGGGTACACCTCGGTTTCGGCTTCGGCATGGTTGTGATGACGGCCTATGCCGTGGTGCTGAAGTATGCGAACTACCATCCGGGTGCACGTCTGGATGCGAACGGGGCCAACTTGACCATAGCAGCGCTTTTCGCCATCCTGCCGGGTCTTTCGCTGGTGCCGCTCGTGATGCTCCTTACCGAATGGCCCAAGGCCCGCGCCAACCTCAACGCCTGGTTCCATGCTCACCATCACTGACCTCTGCTGCACCTACGGGGAACGCACCGTGCTGGACATTCCCACCTGCAACATGGCGCCCGGCATACACGGCATCGTGGGCCTCAACGGCGCTGGCAAGAGCACCTTGCTGAACGCGCTCTTCGGCTTTGGTCGCAATGCCGGGGCCCGCGTGGAATGGAACGGCACCACCATGGGCCACATGAACACGGCCTTCCAAGAAGCGGAGAACTACTTCCACCCGGGCATCACGGGACGCGAGTACCTGGAGCTCTTCATGAGCGGTAAGGGCGCGAAGGATGTGCAGCTATTGAACGATCTGCTGATGGTGCCGCTGGATACGCTCATCAGCACCTATTCCACCGGTATGAAGCGGAAACTGGCGCTGCTCGGCGCGCTCTGCCTGGACCGCGAAGTGCTGCTGCTGGACGAGCCGATGAACGGGCTGGACCTGGCCTCGGTGCGCGTGTTGGAGGCGGTCATCAAGCGCTTGGCTGAGCGTGGACGTACGGTGCTCATCACCTCGCATGTGTTGGGCCCGCTCATCACCGTGTGCGACCGCATCCACCTGTTGCAGCATGGACGCTTCACGCGCGTGTTCGAGCGCGGGGCCACGGAAGGCCTGGAGCAGGCGCTCTTCGCGGAACTGGATCAGCATACCCGCGAGGTGATCGGGAAGATGGGATAGGTCAACCGCGCCGCACCCCGTAGATCCACTCGTCCTCCACCTTCCCGTTCTTGATCAGGTTGCCGATCAGCTTGGCTTCCAGCGTGAGGCCGGCCTTCGCCAAGGCCCGTTGCGATGCGGGGTTGCTGCCGAAGGGCGAGCCGTAGATGCGCGTCACTTCCGGGAAGGTCTCGAAGCCGAGCTGCACCATCTGCCGGATGGCCTCCGACATGATGCCCTTGCCATGGTGCGCCCTGCCCAACCAGTAACCCAATTCCATGTTGTTGCGCCACAGGTCGGTCTTGGGGTGAAGGCCGATGGCACCAGCGCATTCGCCGTCCACCTCGATGCAGCGACGCAACGGCGGGCACTTGTGCATGGCATCCTCCAGGAAGTTCTGCCCGGCTTCTTCGGTAAAGGGGTGCGGAAAGGCATCCGCCATGAAAGCCGCCACGGTGGGGTCGTTGGCATGCTTCAGCAGGGCAGTGAGGTCAATTGGTCGGAAGGGGCGGAGGGTGAAGGCGGGCATCAGGCACACCAAAGGAACGAAGCCCCGGCCAGCTGGCCGGGGCTTCGTTCACCTTGCGGGACCGGTGGTTCACTTCCCGAACGTGGGCGTCACCCCCACACTGTGGAAGAAGAAGGCCCACTTGTCGGCCTGCTGCTGGATGATCATGCTGGTGGGCATGCCTGCGCCGTGGCCGGCCTGCGTCTGCACACGGATCAGCACGGGCGCATCGCCTTGTTGGGCGGGTTGCAGGGTGCTGATGAACTTGAAGCTGTGCGCCGGCACCACGCGGTCGTCATGGTCGGCCGTCATCACCATCGTGGGCGGGTACTTCGCGGGCTTGATATTATGCAGCGGCGAGTAGGCCTTTAGGTAGGCGAACTCCGCTGGGCTGTTGTCCGCGCTGCCATATTCGGGCACCCAGCCGAAACCGGCGGTGAACTTCTGGTAGCGCAGCATGTCGAGCACGCCCACTTCGGGGAAGCATACGCCGAACAGCTCCGGACGTTGGGTCATCACCGCACCAACGAGGAGGCCACCGTTGCTGCCGCCGTTGATGCCCAGG
>CAZLGY010000147.1:0-5384 GCA_964559165.1 uncultured Chryseobacterium sp. | reverse complement strand
CCATCCAGCTCACCGCCTCCAACCAGTGCGGCGCGGTGACCGCGGTGGATTCCGTGAAGGTGTACCGCGTTCCCATCCCGGAACTGGTCATCAGCACGGACACCATCTGCTCCGGCAACGAACTGCAGGCCTACAACGCCACCAGTTGTGCCTGGCAGACCACCTACGCCTGGGACTTCGGCAACAACAACACCTCCACCTCGCAGGACACCACCCAGTCGATGGTGTATACGGCCGTCAACGACTTCGCCACCTACGTCCTCACCCTCTCCGCCGAAAACCAATGCGGCAGTGCCACGGACCAGCAGACCATCACGGTGGTGCCCAACAGCATCATCGCGTTCTTCAGTGCCGACCCGATATCGGGCTGTGAGCCGCTACCCGTGCAGTTCACCCAGCAGATGACCGGTGTCACCTTCTTCTCGTGGGACTTCGGCGATGGCGTGGGCGGCAACACGCAGGACCCCCTGCACGAGTACCTCAATGACGGCACCTACACCGCCACCTTCACCGCAGGCAACTTCTGCGGTGCGCTGGATACCATGACACAGACCATCACCGTGCTACCCGCACCGGAGTTCGGCTTCACCGCCGATCCCGCCGTGCTCTGTGTCGGTGAGTCCACCGTCTTCACACCCTTCGGCGACCCCATCAGCGGGCTGCAATGGAACCTCGGCGATGGCACCACCAGCATCCTCAACACCCCCGCACACGCCTACGCCGACAGCGGCCTCTTCGTGGTGTCGCTCAGCGCCGTGTCAACCCTCAACGGATGCCCCGCCACCGCCACGGATACCATCGAGGTGCTGGTGACCCCCGTGGCCCAGGTGACCGCCACGCCCTTGTCCGGTTGCCCGCCGCTGGAGGTGAACTTCATCAACACCACCGACTTCGCCGCCCTCTACATCTGGACCTTCGGCGACGGCAACTCCTTCATCGGTGAACAACCGGTGTACGTGTACCAGGATCCCGGTGTGTACACCGCCCAATTGCTGGCCACCAACCCCAACGGCTGCGCAGATAGCACCACCGCCACCATCACCGTGCGACCGCGCCCCGATGCGGCCTTTACCTACACCACCGAACCCGGACCGGACGCTCAGTTGCCCGTGCAGTTCGAAAACCTCTCCACCGGCGCGGTCGCCTACCGCTGGGACCTCGACGATGGCACGGAGACCTTCCTGGCCGAACCCTTCCACACCTATTCCCTCGGACAGACCTGCTCCTTCGTGCCCTCCCTCATCGCCTACAACGGGTTCGGATGCTCCGATACCACGCGCTCCGCCATCGGCATCGATTACGACACGCGCATCTGGGCGCCCAATGCCTTCCGACCCGATGGCGACGGCCTCAACGAGGAGTTCGTCATCGTGGTGGAGGACGTCGAGCAGACCTCCGTGCACCTGCGCATCTTCAACCGATGGGGTGAGCTCATCCACGAGACCAAGGGACAGCAGGCACGCTGGGATGGACGCATCAACGGCGAACTCGCCAAGAACGATGTCTACGTGTGGATGCTCTCGGCCCGCACCAAGTGCGGCTTCGAGGACATCGACCGCATGGGCCACGTGACGGTGATCCGCTGATACCCATGCGGCCGCGCACCCTCCTGGCAGCCTGCCTCCTCCACCTCGGGGCTGCCGCACAACCGTTGCTCACCAAGGACGGCGTGGAGCTTGGCGACCGCAACGACTTCATCCGCTCCTGCAACCAGGCCGCCGGAACCGCCATGATGGACCTTGATGGTTTCGATATCGATACCCGCCGCTACTGCGCCTGTGTTTGCGATGTGCTCATTCCTGCCCTCACCATGAAGGAGCTCTCCGACATGGGCGACGACCGGCGCGCGTGGGAGGACCTCATGCTCAGCGAACGCTTCCTCGACAGCATCCTGGCCTGCGCCACCGATAACATGCATGTGGAGGACGATGCCAACGTGGGGCAGATGGCATCCTCCGACATGAGCCGCCGCCTGTTCATGATCAAATGCCGCGAAGGGGCCCTCGCTGAACTCGATCCCGGCCCTTGGGCCGAACACTTCGCCGACGCTTACTGCGCCTGCGCGCTGGACCGCCTGATCGCCGCCGACCTCGACTACAGCGAACTGATGCGCGCCGACAACCACGACGAACGCGCCTTCAACGAGGTGATCATGCCCTGCGTGAACGAGGCCACCAAGGACCTGAAAGACCTGGAGCACGCGCTACGCCCCGGCGGCGTTGAAGACTGCGACCGCTCCGTGGTACCGCTGGTGGACTTGCTCGGCCAGGGCTATAACCTCAAGCTCTCCTTCGTCGGCGTGGTACGCTACTTCCTGCTCGACACCGGCGCCAGCGACCTCATCATCGACAGTGAGCTCGCCGCCGAACTGCGCCGAAAGGGCCTGCTGACCGCCACCAACGGTCCCGACCAACTCAGCACCTACACCCTCGCCAATGGTGAACAGGTGCGCGGCCGCATGGTGCTGATCAGCGAGGTGGTGATCGGCGACTGCCGCGTGGAGGACGTGGTGGCGGCAGTGGTTGAGGGCGGCTCACTGCTCTGCGGCAGGTCCTTCCTTGACCGCTTCTCGCATTGGGAGATCAGCGGCTCCGCTGGCGAGCTGCTGCTGGAACGGTGAAGGGGACGACAAGGCCGGGACCACAGCGATGAACGACCTGGACCAACGCATGTTGCCATGACGCTCAGGGCGCGTTGCACCACCTTGCCTTTATGTGACAGACAACCGCCATGGACCTGAACCGAAGCATACGATATCATCACCCACTCCCCATGAACGACCCGAACAAGCGACCGGACAACCCCAACAGCAACCCCTCTTCCGAAGGGAACAGCACCCCCTCTTCCGAAGGGAATGGCCCGACAGCGCCGACCAAACCGGTAGACCACGACCGGGACGACAACCTCCAGAACGCGTTGGACAGCTACCTCAACTCCATCTTTGAAGGACGTGAGGACTACGTCCCCAAAAGCAGGCGAAGGGAGGACGGATCCGCCGGGAAGGGGTCGGAATAGGGGGATGCACGGCCGGTAAGGCCTGCCCAGGGATGCGTGCGAAGCATCCGATCGTGGATCGCCCGATCACGTTGCGGGTGCCGGTGTACGCCTGACCGACCGGCCACGTTCCCCCCTTCTCCCGCGCAGGCCATTGGCTTCAGCGGCGAACGGCTGGGGGTACGGTGCGGGTCCGAAGGGCCATGCCCTGCATCCATGGGGCGATCGCGGAGGGAAGTCCTTAACAGGACCAAGCGAGATGACATGAAAAGAAAATCGAATTATATTTACACATTGAGGAGACCTGTAAAAGATCTTTACAGGTGCGCCAAGGCGCCACGGAACGACACAACACACTGATAGACAGTCATGTGGATAGATGCAGCCACCCCTTACGACCAGCTACCCGCACCACCTCCGCTGCAGGATATGTTGGACGTGCCCGTGCTGCTGAAGGCCGTTTCCGCCCATGCGGCGCTGGCCGAGCTGAAAGGCCTGTGCCTGAAGCTTCTCGATCCCAACATGCTGCTCAGCACCATCCTGCTGCAGGAAAGTCGTGACAGTAGTCTGATCGAGAACATCGTTACCACCGACGACCAGCTCTACAAGGCGCTTGTGGACCGGTTGGAACAGGCCGACCCGGCCGTGAAGGAGGTGCTCGGCTACAAACAAGCCGTCTTCAGGGGGCTTGAGCACATCGCTGCCCATGGGGCCATCACGCAGGGCACGGCCTTGGCCGTGGTGCAGGCGGTGAAGGGTGACGACCGTGGCTTGCGCGAGCGCCCCGGCACCAACCTGGCCAACCCCATCACCAGGCAGGTGATCTACACACCGCCCAACCCCGCGGCGCTTCCCCGCCTGCTCGAACAATGGGAACAGTTGCTGAACGAGCACGTGGCCACAGTGCCCTTGGTGCGCATGGCCATGCTGCATTACCAGTTCGAGGCCATCCATCCCTTTCACGATGGCAATGGCCGCACCGGACGCATCCTCAACATCCTTTATTTGATGCACCATGGGCTGCTGCCACAGCCTGTCCTCTTCCACAGCTCCTACATCATCGCCCACAAGCCGGCCTACTACCAGCGGTTGCGCGAGGTAACGGAGAACGGGCGTTGGAAGCCTTGGGTGCTCTATATGCTTGACGCCGTGGAGCAGACCGCTCGCCATACCCAGCGGCTCATACGCGATATCGCCGCCCTGCATGAGGCCACCGTGGTACGCATCCGGTCCATCGACCACAAACTGCCTGCCACCGAGCTGGCCGACCTGATCACTTCCTTGCCCTACGTGAAAGTGGGCACCTTGGAAGCAAGGGGCTTCGGCAGCAGGCCCACGGCCACCAGGTACCTGAAGATGCTGACCGGGGATGTGCTGCGTCGCCACCCCGAAGGCCGAGATGTGTACTACATCAACCAACGGCTGGTGGACCTCCTCGCCCGTGCTCCACAGTTCACCGGGGCCGCATAGGCATGGGCACATCCACCTGCGCCGAACGCACACCCCGGCGCTGAACGCGGACGACCCATCCACCGGGGGGATCTATGAAGCTGCCGGGAACGGCATCCTGCAAGGACCTGCAGCATACCCCGTGGAACCGCGCTCCGGCGCCGATGTTGGCAAGCTGTCACTCCGGCCGTTCGAGGCTCATCGAAGCACCTCGTACGGGTGCACGGGCACCGGAAAGCGCCACCGCCCATCTTCCCCACCGCCCGGTCCTGACGCTGGCACCGGCGACCGCAGGAGGGCCCACCCGCTGCACCCACCAACGACAACGCCCGCCAGCAGGGATCGCTCCCCCGCTGGCGGGCGCCACGCGTATCTGCGGCCTTACGCCTTGCCCTTCCGGGCCCTGCGCTGGTGCTTGTTGCTCCACACGATGGCCTCCACCTCCATGGTGTCCACCTCCTGCTCGCTGTACACCTCCTTGGCACCTTCGCTCACCGCCATGCGGTAGGTGATGTTGGAGCTCTCATCGTACAGGAACACGCGGCCCTTGTGCACCATGTGCTTCAACTCGCGGCGCATCCTGCGCGCATCGGCGCCCGTCATGCCCGGGCGCACGTCGTACACGTCCACGTGGTCCTTGCTCATGAACACCACGTGCATCACCTGTGCGGGATCGCTCTCGTCCACGGTCACCTGCATCAGCTCCACGCCCTTCTTCTCATAGGCCACCAGCATGGCCTTGTCCACCACGTTCACGCCGCTGATGCTCACCGACACCGGGAGACCGGCGGGGGCTTCGGCGGGCATGGTGTCCGCGGGCACCACCTCCACGGCGGCGAACGCCTCGGCGAGGTCGGCGGACGTGGCCGTCTCGTAAGGCTTGGTGTGGGCGGTGGTGTCCACGGCGGCGCCCTTGCGGCGGGCCTCGTGGTGCGCACGCA
>CAZLGY010000146.1:0-5406 GCA_964559165.1 uncultured Chryseobacterium sp. | reverse complement strand
GTCGCGTAGTCGTATTTGTAGATGCTGCCCGGATCGGTGAAGCTGGTGAAGCTGTAAAAGCTGAAGGTGTCGTTACGCTTGCCTCCGAAGCCGCCGGCGCTCCCCAGGTCCGGGAGTTGGATCTCCTGCTCGCCGGTGCCGTCCAGCTTGTAGCGGTAGAAGCGGCTGGTGGCATCCTTCAGGTACTCGGCGAAGAGGTTGCCACCTCCGGTGGAAACGCTTTGCAGCAGTTCCTTCTTTTGGGGGATGATATCCTTCCAGTTCTCCTTGCCGGGCGCGCTGGGGTCCACTTCCACCAAGCGGTAGTTGGGTGCATCCACCGTGGTCATCACCAGGAACTTGCCGGTGGTGGGTACGAATTCCACGATGCTGGTCTTCTCATTGAACCCCCGTTGCAAGGGGCTCCACTTGGTGGCCGGGCTGGGGATGCCTCCCTTGCGCAGGTCGTGGAAGTACATCTCATAGCCATCGGTTCCGGTGCTCACATACAGTGTGGCGAACTCTTCGCCCTCGGTGACCCCGGCACCCACGTACAGGTCACCGTTTTCCTTGTTCTCCCAAACCAACACGTCCTTGTCCTGCGGGTCACCCAGTTTGTGGTAATACACCTTCTGGAACTTGCTGGCGGCGCTCAGCTCCGTGCCCTTCTTCGGCTCGGGGTATCGGCTGTAGAAGAAGCCGTCCTTGTACCAGGCCGCTCCGCTGAACTTGGCCCACTTGAGCACATCGGGCAGTTGCTTCATGGTACTGAGGTCGTACACCGTGATCTCCTGCCAGTCGCTGCCAGCCTTCTGCACACCGACCGCCATGTACCTGTCATCGTTGCTGGCGCCCAGCAGGCTGAACGTGGTGGTGCCGGCGCTGTCAATGGCATTGGGATCGATGAACACCTGGTCGGCACCATCGATGCCTTTGCGCACGTTGATCACGAACTGGTTCTGCAGTCCGCTGTTCTTGCTGATGAAATAGTGATCGCCCACTTTGTAGGGCGCACCCACCTTGGGGAAATTGTAGAGTTCCTCGTAGCGCCTGGCCAGTCCATCGCGGAAGGGTATCCTCGCCAGGAAGGTATCGGTCACGGCGTTCTGGGCCTTCACCCATGCGGCTGTCTCTGCACTGGTATCATTCTCCAGCCAGCGGTAAGGGTCGGCGATCCATGTGCCGTGCAGGCTGTCGCCGGCGCTGCTGTCCTGGCGGGTCTCGGGGTAGGTGATGTTCTCCACGGTCTTGTCGGATCCTCCACCACATGCAGTTAGCAGGGCGAGAGGGAGGGCTATGGATAGTGGCTTGCGCATGTTGGAAGGGTGCCTGCGGAGGTCGCAGTGCAGCGCGAAGCTAACAGCTGGTGGGATGTCCCTCTGAGGGACCGTACATGCTCAAGCGCGTTTGCGCTGCTCCGTCAGGTTGCTCCGGAGTTCGTACACCGTACCGGGTCCCGGCACAAGCGCAACGGTGGTGTTGAGCTGTCCGGCAAGCGTCTGGATCAATTCCATGCCCAGGCTTTGCGGGCGGTCCCAGCGGCTGCGGTCGGGCAGGCCCACGCCGTTATCACCGATGCGCAAGTGCAGCCCGCTCTCCTCGTTCCCCTCGAGGTGCACGAGGATCACGCCCTCCTTGCGTCCCTTGAAGGCATATTTCAGTGAGTTCGAGATCACCTCATTGATCAGGAGACCCAATGGAATAAGGGTGTCCACGCTCAATGTGGCGACATGGATCCGGATGTCCAGGTCGAGCTTGGTATCGATGGTGTATGCGTAGCACAGGTCGCGCGTCAGGCTGGATAGGTAAGTGCTCACATCGATGTTGGCGAGGTCCTTGCTGAGGTAGGTCTGTTCGTGCACCAGTGCCATCGCGCTCACCCTGTTCACGCATTCATTGAACAGCTCGGTGGTGCGCGGATCGCTCACCTGGTCCATCTGGAAGCGGATCAGGCTCTTCACGATCTGCAGGTTGTTCTTCACCCGATGGTGGATCTCCTTGATCATGACCTCCTTCTCCTCCTTGCTCAGCATTGTCTCGCGGAGTTCCCGGTTGGTGGTTTCGAGGGTGCGCTGTGCTTCCTCCAGTTCGAGCGAGCGGTGGCGGCTTTCCTGCAGCAGCTTGTTGCGGATCGCAGTGAGCCATGCAAGCACCACGGCCATGAGGCACGCGGCCAGGAGGAGCACGCGTGCTTCGCTCCAACGGGCACTGAGCGCTGCCGAATGGGCGCTGAGACCTTGTTCATGGACGGCGCGTGAGGCATTGTCCACCGACTTCCGTGCCTTTTGGAGCATCAGCTGGATGACGGCTTCATGGGATCGGAGTTCGCTCCATTTGGACCCGTCCGACATGATCTGCACATGGAGGGAGTCCGCTTGTATGAGCCAACGGTCCAGCGTCATGGGCATGGCATCCATGCCTGGTGCATCGGAATGGCGGGACGCTACGTCATGGATCCGCCGCTGGAGGCGCGACAGTTCATCCGCCCATTGGTCACGGTCGGTGCCGAGGTCCACCCGGTGTACCAACCCCAATTGATGGATGGCGTCCCCGATCCCATTGAGCTCCTCCAACAGCCGCACCTCATCGGCGATCCTTTGCTGCAGTTCAGTGGAACGGGATACGAGGATGCCTCCGTAGGTGATGAAAGCGACCGCCACAACGGTGACCAGGAGGGGCCAATGGCGCCAGTGCAAGGTGTGGATGGGGTACATGGTGCGTTCCTTTCAACGGCGGATGGCGTACAGGGTTGCATCAGCCGTTCGCGGTCCCGCCCCCAGCGGTCATTCCTCCATGTTGGCCAGCAGCCGCGCGAAGAAAGCATCGAGCATGGCGCCGATGTGCCGGTCGCTCGCTTCCGCCAATTCCTTCCGCAACTGGACCGCATGCGCCCTGCTCATCCCCCTGATCCTGCCGCCGCCCGGTTCCTTCATGAGCACGCCGGCATGAACGCCGCCCAGCGTGGTGCCTCGATCCCCGGTATGGGTGAGTTCGCTCACCTCCACCCGGCAGGATCCGCTGCTCATGCGGATGCTCACCTTGTACTCCACCACCCCCGTGGTCTCCTCCCGCATGGTGAGCATGGTGGAACGGAAATTGAACCGGGCGGTGGCATCGATGGTGCCTGCGGACCTGTCCATCCCAAGGATACGTCCCCCCGGTTGCGTTCCGAAGGTCCACGTCCAGGCCTCAAGGGCATGGTCATGAAGTTGTGCCATGGTGAGCCCGACGGCTACCGACCGTTCATAGGTCAGCGCCACGCCGGGATCCGCCGGCGTTGCAGGCTGTGCCCATGATCGCATGCAAAGTGCCATCGACAGGATGGCAAGCACAGTGCGCATGAAGGCGAAATTAGGCGCAACCGGGGAAGAAGTATCTTCGCGCCCATTCCATCCTTTCATACCACAGATAAATGCCGGAAAATAAGCATCGGGCCATCAAGGTCGGGGTCTTTTACGACGGGAGCTACTTCACCCACGTAAGCAACTATTACAACTACGTTCATGCCCACCGCAGAAGGCTGCACATCGGTGGTTTGCATGAGTACATCAAGTACATGGTGGCCGAGCGGGAGGGTACCACGGCCAACCTCTGCCACATCATAGATGCACACCTGTTCCGGGGCAGGTTCACGGCCCGCGAGGCGAATGAGAAGCCCAACCAGCTTTATTACGACCGCGTGTTCGATGATATCCTGATGTACAACAACGTGCAGACCCATTACCTGCCTGTGAGGGACATGATGGGCCGCAAGCGCGAAAAGGGCATCGATGTGCTGATGGCGCTCGAGACCTACGAGTTGTGCATGCTGAAGCGCTACGATGTGGTGGCCCTCGTTGCATCTGATGGTGACCATGTCCCCCTCGTGCGCAAGCTGCACGCTCTTGGCTGCAAGACCATGCTGCTTGGATGGGATTTCGAGTTCTCCGACCAGGAAAGTGGCGAACTCCAGACCACCAAGACCAGCACCGACCTATGGAACGAGGTGAGCTACCCCCTGCCGATGCATGACCTTCTCGACGAGGGTCTGCGCGATGACGATGAGCTGATCCGTGATGTGTTCGTGGCACGGGACCCGAACAGGGATGCCGACCAGGAGGGTCACGAGCGGCATTCCAGCGTGACCCTGCTGGATGAGGAACGCCATCGCAGCACCGTCATGAGCCTGATGAACGGTCACGGGTTCATCCGGTATCCGGGTAACAACCTCTATTTCCGCAGCAACGACCTCCAGGGCCTGTCGTTCGAAGAACTGGCCATCGATGATGAGCTCGAGTTCAACATCGGGGTGAACCCCAAGGGCCAGCGTGTGGCCCGCAACATCACGCGTCCTTCCTGACGTCCGCCGATCGGAGGGTAAGGCTGAACGTGCTGCCCTGCCCGGTGCCCTCGCTGGATGCCTTCAGGTCTCCGCGCATGGCGCGTGCCCATTCTCGCGCGCGCGCCAGCGTGGAACGTCCCTGGGCCTCGCCGGCGGTCGATCTGCTGGAGAGCCATGCATACCGTTGGAAGACCATTCCAAGGTCGCCGGGTGTCAGGCCCACGCCCTCGTCCCGGATGTGCAGGGTGACATTGCCGCCATCCTCGCCCTGGCTCACATGCACGGTACTTCCTGCCACCGAGAATTTGGAGGCGTTGGAGAGCAAAGCCGCCACCAGTTCCACCAGCTGCTCTTCATGCCCCTGTACAAGAACCCCTTCCCGCACCTGCAGGTCGATCGCTTGCTGTTTTCGGTCCAGGCGGTGTGTGACAAGGCCCATGGCACGCCGCACCACTGTTCCAAGTGCGAGCGTGCTGCATGGCATTTCGTAAAGATGACGCACCACACCAAGGTCATCCAGTAGTTCTTCCACTTCACGCAGTGCCTTGAACTGCTGCTGCTCCCCGAACTCCGCCAACTCCTTCAGCCCGGGCCGGTCGGCATCCCCGGCAAGCTGTTGCAGCACTTGCTGCATACCCGCGATACGGTTGCGGATATCATGTGCAAAGCGATGAAGGCGCTCTGCCTGCGGTCCATTGCTCAGAAGTTCGTCCGGTCTGTCCATGGCATCAGTTCTGGGCAAAACGCATCAGCACATCCTCCAGTGAATCGGAGTTGATGGGCTTGGACAGGTAATGGCAGCCCTTCAGCTGGCGGATGGCCGTTACGATGTCAGGCCGGGTGCTCGCGGTAAGGAACAGGATCGGTATCTCCTGTTTTGCATGGATCTCCTGGGCCAGTTCCAGCCCGGTCTTGTCACCTTTCAGGTAGATGTCCATGATGATGATATCCGGCTGCATTTCGGTGAGCAGGCTCTCGGCCTCTTCGCTGCTGCGGGCCGTCCCCAGCACGTCATAACCCAGGCTTTCCAGCTGAAGCCGGTACCCGAAGCAGATGATCATCTCGTCCTCGATGATGATGGCTTTTTTCATGCGAATATGCTTGTT